>JBAVWM010000331.1:0-5147 GCA_049697815.1 Methanoregula sp.
AGAATTTTTCAGAGCAGGCAATGCAGAGTCATCGCATGCGCCCCCGCCCCCAACGGGGGCAGGGCTGGCGCAAGGGGGGCGATCATAGCTGATGCAAGAGGATTTCTCCAAAGCAGAAAAAATCGCACCGCTCCACCGTGCCGTACAGAGGCCCTGCGGCGGGGAGCCCTCATAAAAGTACATTATTTTTACCATTTTCATGGTTTGGGAATGAACTCTCTTGGTTCCTGTGCATTTCTCCAGAGCAGGAAAATTAACTCCCTGCCGGTCTTTTTACCCTTTCGCTCCCGGTGTCATTGCGATTAACCTCCTTCAGAGCGTCCCCGGAGGTAGAGACCCGTATGGTAGCGGCAGATGTGGCGCTGAAACCGTTGGAGGTTATGCCATGAGCACCTCGCTCATCTCCATGATTCTCATCCAGGTCCCGCTCGCGGATATTGTATCGTCATATGCCGGCGGGGAAGACTACCGGTATCCGGATAGCTGTCACTATCGGGATTGCCAGGAAGACAGTACTTTTATCCAGGGTGGTACGGGAGCGGTGGATCAAAACGGGTTGCGATCTAAAAAAGAAAAAATTACAGGCTGTCCATACTGATGCCGGTAAAGTCCTGGGCAATGGCCTTGATGTCCTTTACGCCAAAGGCCGTCTGTACCTGTTCGAGTTCGAGCTGGTTTGCAGCATCGCACATATAGTCAAGGATATCAACGGACAGTTCCTTGTGGATCTTGCTCTTCCGCAACTGGTCGACCAGTGCAGACATCTTCTCCGGTGGCTCCATGCGGAGCTTGGCAAGACTCATCACGCACATATAGATGCGGGTCAGGTTCCTGTCCGTGCCGGTGATACAGTCAAAGAAATTACGTATAACCTGTGCCTGGTATATTTCTCCACCCATGACATCCCCTCCTGCCGTTTATGCTCTCATTCGGTAAATTCTGTGTTCACAATATCTGCTTATAAACTTTCCGGATAAAATGACTTTTTTCCCGGAAAACCTGTTAAAATTATTGAGGTTTTTCAAAAGTGCGGCTTTATTGTCTGACAATCGCATGACAATCGTCATACTGCCCTGCAAACCTGCCGCACCCGCCGTTACTGAGCGGTTGAACCATGCGGGCTGTCAGCGTTCTGTTGCCGCATCTCTCTTCAGTCTTCGTCGCCAGGAGGCGAAATCATCATCCGCAGCCCCCACCGGAAGAAGCGCGGTAGGAAAAAGCTGAGAACGATATTACGGTATTGCAATTTGCATTAATCGTAAATGACTGTTGCTCTGGCTGGCCCCCGCCCATCTTGGGTGGCAGATACGCGACATAATTGCCGGGTACGAGGTTCACTGTCGGTGATGCCCCATTGGGCAGGATTTTCACCTGAAGATATCCCGGGTTCTGATCTCCTAACGTATTCGCGTAGGGATCGGTGTTAATCGGACCCACGCTCGACCCTTCACGAGCGATATACACAGTAACTTCACTTCCTAAACCGCCACCGGTAAGGATCGAAAGTGAGCCGGGATCATCCACATCGACGAAGGTTACGGCAGTTGTTGGTGTCGGGGTCTGGGTTGCCGGTGCAGCGGTTGTCGGTATTGTTGCCGTTTTCACCGAGGCCTGGAACTCAACAAATCCATTCGGTGAGGTTGTTGCAGCATGTTTCCTGAGGACGCCGTTCTTATACACATCAACGGCAAGCTCGGCAGGTGAGCCATCTTTTTTCACGATGATTACCACCACCGGCCCATCGGTTGTCAATACCTGGTAGATTTTCTCCCCCGTGCCTTCCACATTCGTCAACACTCCCGGTGTACCAACGGATCCGGAAAAATTACCGGAATACGTGATCTTCACCCAGACACCACTTGAGGGAATTGACACCGAAGGTGATGCCACCTGTTGCGGGGTGGGTGTCGGGGATGGAGTTACGGGCAAGGTCGCATTAACGATCTGCAGGGTGGGTGTTGAGGTTGGAACGAGCACGAGTTCATTCATGATCTGCGAAGTGGGTGTTGCTGCCGGCGCCGTACTCGTTGCGTCCGAACTTGTGCACCCGCTCATGAAAACCATCCCGATAACCAGAATGGTTAAAATACAGATAGTCTTCCCTATTTTCATTACTCGTTCCTCAAATTCCCGGAAATATGGTCTATACTCCCATGAAATACTTTCTACCATGACATCCACACAGAAACGCCGGGGCGGACAGTTGATGCGCAGATCGGAAACGCGGTACCTGGTCTCCAGCTGCTAGAACCTGCTGATACAATAGCCCCTCGCGGGCAAGGGGATCCCGTTTTCGCCAAAAATGCAGCACTGCAACTTTTCCGACTCAAAAGAAAAAATGATTTTCTTACCTTGCGGTTGATACAATCTTGATGATATCGCCATCTTTCAGTTCGTGGGTCTCCTTGATCCGCATCTTGGTGCGGGCATCGATCGCGTACAGGAACCCCTTGCCGATATCCGTGTGTACCTGGTATGCAAGATCCCGGGGCGTGGAACCTCTCCGCATCAGGAATGCATCCGGCAGCACATCCCCCTGCTTGTTGCAGAAATGGTTCTCGTCCTCCACCGGGTAGATAACAATCATGTCAAGGAGTTCGAAGACTGCACGGTTGATGGCCTGCTGGACACCCGTGCCTTTGCACTGATTCATGACTTCCGCGATCTTGGCAAGGCCGGCTTTCTGGGCAGGAGAGAGTGTACCTTCATTGACAATCCTGAACTGCTCATCACCCGGCAGGTACTGAATCACATGGGCAGCCGCAGCATTGCGCAGCGCCAGCTCGGATGCCGCGCTGGCAAATGCAACCTTCTGTGCAGCAAGTTTTACGCGCAGGGCTTCGGGTGCCTCATCGAACTTATTGCCGACAACCAGCATGGGTTTTGAGATCTTCACGATCTCCGCGCAGAGCGGTACGAGATCTTCGATGGATGCGTGAACAAGATCGAGCTTGAGCTTCAGTTCCACATCGCGTACATCTTCCACCGTGATGCCCAGACCAACGAAGGTTTCGGCAATTCCCTGTTGGATCGCGGCACCCTTTCCCTGCGACTGGCGACTGATGCGGCTCCAGTGCTTATCGAGGATCCCATGGACCCACATCGTCATCTCGAAGAGGAGGAAAGAAACATCGATGTCCGGATCATGGTTTCCGACACCAACGGGGTTCCCCTCACTGTCCGTCCCGCCGCTGGCATCTATGATATGCAGGATTGCATGTGCCTGCCGGAGGTTGTCGAGGAACTGGTTACCCAGTCCCTTGCCCTTGTGGGCGTCAGGCACAAGTCCTGCAACGTCGATAAGGTTGACGGCAACGAACCTGCTGCCATCGGTGCAGTGCGTGCACGTTACTTTCAGGTCGGCACAGGCACATTTCGTGCGTACGTAAGCAACGCCGAAGTTCGGGTTGATGGTGGTGAATGGGTAGTTTGCAATTTCGGCATTTGCCATCGTGGCTGCCTTGAAAAAGGTCGATTTTCCACAGTTGGGTTTTCCGGCAAGGGCAAGGGTGATCATGGCAGTTCCTCAAGAATGATGGGGATAGTGTGTCCCAGAAAAAATCCGGACAGAGTCTGACAAAGCTTTTCATCCCGGTTTATTAAAAGGTACTTATGACGTTTATTGAAAAAAAAATCCGGTACTTCGAAAAACCCGGGCCGGCCAATACGAGGGATGCCGCTCAGTTCGCCATCGAGCGGGCAAAGGAATTAAAAATCCAGACCATTATCATTGCAAGCACCTCCGGAAAAACAGCAGAGATCTTCCATGAAACTATGAAGGGTTCAGAGCTCGACCTTGTCGTGGTAACCCATGTTGTGGGATTCACAAAACCCGGGGAATGGGAGTTTTCTCAGGACATTGCCCGGCAGCTGCGCACAGAGGGGGTGAAGATCGTCACCGGAACCCACGCACTTTCCGGTCTCGAACGGGCACTTTCCCGCTCGCCGAAAGTGGGAGGAGGCTCGCGGACAGAAGCGATCGCTGAAGCGTTCCGCCGAATCGTTGCAATCGGCCTGAAAGTCGCTGTTGAGTGCGTGCTGATCGCCGCGGACCAGGGAACGATAGGCATTGACCGGGAAGTTATCGCGGTCGGCGGGACAGCCAGCGGTGCGGACACCATCTGCGTGATCCGGCCGGCGCACACCGCGAACTTCTTTGACCTGCAGGTCCGCGAGATCGTTGCCATGCCAAGGGTACGGTAACAATGGCGATAGCGGAACTCAAAGAGGCCGTCGCGCTTCTTGTCCGGATACCGCTGCTCTGGATACCGGGCATTATCGGGGGAGCGTTTGCTGCAAGCATCTGGCTCACCTTCTTTGTATCCGGGGCGTTTTTCACCAGCCGTCTCGTTGTGATATTCTCCCTCGTGCTGCTCTTCTTCACCACCGGGATGTTATCGGTCATCCGGAATAACGAAGCAACAGCCCGGGCTCTTGTGGGCGGAGGCCGGAACTATTACTTCCGGGTGCTCCTGCCCCAGCTCGTGATCGGGTTTGCCCTCCTGGTCGTCTTCATTCTCTGCATGATCATCTTTGCCCTTCTCGGGCTTGTATCCGATATCGGCTTTCTCTCCGCTCTCACGGTCGGGATCATGATCCCGATCCTGATGCTCACCTTCTTCGTTGATACGGCAGCGGTTTTTGAGGACCGGCGGGTCTTCGAATCAATCCAGAGAAGTATCCTCCTCGTATCGAACCATATGATGGAAGTACTCTCTTTTTTTATGATATCCGCACTTCTTTGTGCAGGAACTCTGTTCGGCCTGATGATTGTCTGGGAAGCGATCCTGTTCGACAAGCTGAAACCGATCATGGACTTTACGGATGCACAGCGCGAGGCATTCACCCCCGACCAGCTCTTTGCCATGATCGGACAGGACGGTATATGGGTCACGGCAATCTTACTCTTTGCCGGTGTTCTCATCCTTCTCCCCCTCTTGTTCAGTTTCAAGGCATGTTTCTACAAAAAGATGGCCAGCGGTGCTGTGACGATTGAACAGCAGTCCTACGGCGAATACGACGGCAAAGGCCGGTGGTATAAATACTGATTTTTTTTGCTCTGGAGAAATCCTCTTGCATCAGCTATGATCGCCCCACTTGCGCCAGCCCTGCCCCGTTGGGGGCGGGGGCGCATGCGATGACTCTGC
>JBAVWM010000332.1:0-5477 GCA_049697815.1 Methanoregula sp.
GCCTGGACCTCTCCCCGCTGGTTGACGGATCCCGTGACAGCAATGGACTGTTTGAGAGGCAGGCCGGAGAGGGCTGACAGGATCGCGTATAATTCCGTGCTTGATGCACTGTCGCCGTCCACCCCACCGTAACTCTGCTCGAAGACAAGTTTTGCGGAGAGGGAAAGCGGTTTGTCCTGGGCGTACTTGTTTGCAAGGTAGCCGCCAAGGATAAGGACACCCTTGGTGTGGGTCGGCCCGCCCATCTGTGCCTGGCGTTCGATATCGATAATCCCCTCCCGCCCGACAGCAACACTGGCGGTCACCCGGGAGGGCCTTCCGAAGGCGAAGTCGCCGAGCTCCATCACAGACAACCCGTTGATCTGGCCCACCTGCGTTCCCCGGGTATCGATCAGGAAAATTCCCCGTTCGATGAACTCCTGTATCTTCTGCTGGACAAGGTTGGAGCGGTAAATCTTCTCCTCAAATGCCTTTTCGATGTGCTTCACGGTAATGTAGGGGGCTTTTTCCTGCGTTGCATAAAAATTTGCCTCCCGGATCAGGTCCGCAACGCTTGCAAACCTTGTAGACAGTTTTTTCTGGTCTTCTGCGAGTCGCGACCCGTATTCCACGACTTTTGCCACCGCGGTATTGTCCAGGTGGTGCAGGCTGAACCGTTTACAGAGCGTGCAGAGGAACGCGGTGTAATTCCTGATGTTGTTTTCATTCCGGTCCATGACCGTATCGAAGTCCGCCCGCACCTTGAAGAGATCGGGATAGTCAGGGTCTCCCTGCAGGATCTGGTGGATATCGGGAGTGCCGATCAGGATCACCTTCACGCTCAGGGGGATGGGCTGGGGTCTGAGCCCCCGGGTGATGATAAACCCTGCCTGTTCCCCCGGCTCCTCGATCCTGACCTTCTCCGTCCTGAGAGCAGACTTGAGCCCGTCCCAGGCAAAGGGGTACCGGAAAAGGTCCAGCACCGGGATCACCAGATACCCGCCGTTCGCTTTATGGATGGAGCCCGGGCGGATCATCATGAAATCGGTTGTCACGACGCCGAACTGGACCTCCTTTTCCGCCCGCCCGAGAAGATTCTGGTAGCTCGGTGTTTCCTCAAAAACAACCGGGGCACCCCCTGCACCGGCATTGTCCACCACCACATTGACCTCGTATTTCCTGAATGCAAGGTCTTTTGAAAGCCACTGCCGGAACTGGGGCGGGACCTCCTCCTGAGGTTGTTGTACGGATTCGAGAAATGTACCGAGATTGTCCAGGATATCCTTCTGGATGCTGTCGATATATCCGGGGAGATCGGGAATATTCCCGTATTTTTCCTTGAGGCCGGTAAGGAGATGGCCGATGGCATAGATAGCAATCTCGCTGTTGAGTTTTGTGACTGCCTCCGTCCCTTCCGTGTCCAGCTCCCGCATCCGGCGGAACCCGCTCCGCAGGTCCGCGTCGAGAGCTTCCCGTTTGTGGACAATAGTATCCTGAATCTCCTGCGGGAGTGCGTCAAATTCTTCCTGGGTGACGGGCTTTCCCTCGATTAACGGGATGATCATGAGGCCTGTCGGTCCCATCTGGATAGTGAACCCCTGCTTTGCTGCGCTCGCATTGACCTCGCTGACGATTTTTGCACGTTCCGTGTCAAGTTTCCCGAGCGCCTCCTGTCTCTTGGCCGCATAGTCCTCGCTCTCGAATGCCCGTGGCAGGGCCCTCCTCGCTTCAGCAACAAACGAGGCCATATCGGTCCTGAGCTGGCTGCCTACCCCCGGAGGGAGGCGGATCGCGAGGGGCTCGTACGGGTTGGCAAAATTATTGACATAACCCCAGTCATCGGCCTTTGGCTTGGTCTTTGCCAGCTCGTCGAGAAACTTTTTTACTGCAGTCCTTCTCCCGGTACCCGGCATGCCGGCAACGTAGATATTGAATCCTTTCTCCTGGATCTCAAGGCCAAAACGGAGCGCGTTCTGCGCCCGGTCCTGTCCGATAATCTCTTCCAGGGGTTGCAGGGTTTCGGTTGTGGAACACCCAACCTGTTCGGGCTTATAAGAGGCCCGGTAGTCCTCGAGAGGTAATGCTTTGATCATATCGGTTCATCTCCCAATTTCATCCTGTCCGGCGATTCTATTTTTTATCGCATATCCGTACGTGCGTCCGTGGAGTCATGTCAATCTTTTCAACCCGGTCTGTACGGCGTTGTTTTGAAGATCCTCCGGTTTCATCAGCGTCACCAGCGTTTCGATACCGATAATCTCGCGTTTCAGGATCTCCTCCGGCATATACCCCAGCAACTTCAGGACAAATTTCCGCAGGTATTCGTGGTCCCGCCCGTATCGTGTATCCGACAGTCGTCTCTGATAGAACTGGAGTTCTTCGAGATCTTTCAGGGTCAGCTTATCAAGAAAGAATGTCCGGTACTTGTTCATGAGATACCATTTGAGATCTTCTTGCCCCCGCCGTTCCATCATCAGGCTCCGGATCAATGATATATCACTCCTCCCCGATTCTTCAGCGGACCCGTCGCGGGTTAATGGGATCTGTGCGGATCGAACCGGTGAGACATCATGTTCTGCAATCATGCCCGGACTCACTTCCTTTCCCTGTACACGGTATGTGCCAGAACGCCCGCGAACTTGTCCAAGGACTCGTTCCACCCGGCCCGTGCCAGATCGTTTGTCTCCCCTGCGGGAAAACCGGCATGCCGCAGGGTGAGCCTTGTCCTGCCGGCCTGGACTTCGAAGTCCACCGTCACGAGCAGCTCCCGGGGGATGTCCGGGCTCATGCCGTAATAGGTTGCCGGCACAATGGTGCCCTTTTCATCAGAAAAACTGTCCGTGCAGACGATACGCTCCGGTTTCCTGACTTCCCGGAACAAACCGGTACTCCAGTAATCCCTGCCATCGGGAGACCGCATACAATAGAGATAGGTCCCGCCCACCCTGAGATCGATCCGGCAGGAAGGTGAGGTGTAGTTTTTTGGTCCCCACCATTGCATAACCAGCTCGGGTTCAGTCCATGCCTTCCAGACAAGATCGCGCGGGGCATCGAAGAAGCGCGTGATGACGATCTCGTCTTCGCAGGTCTTTGTTGCAAAACTGCATCCTGCTGCGGCAGATTCGATTTTGTGGGCGGACGCGTTCATCAGGTAGAGCCGGGGATTGTTCAATAAATCCAGGGCATTGATCTTCTGGTCAACGAGATCTTCATACGAGAAGAAATCATTTTTATCCTTTCCTTCATCCGACCAGAACACCTGTATCCCGTTCTGGTACTTTTTGCTGTTTGTAATCTGCTGCATCTTCTTCCTCTGTTTTCATTGTTCCGTTCGTACCTCCCGGGAAAAGGACTTCCCGGGACGAACCCTGGTCTGAAATCGTTCCATTCAATACCGATTCCCGGAAAGCGTCACCCGGGTCCTCCGACAAATGCCTCTTTTATCAACGCCTCCTGTGTTTTAGTCAGGTTCGCGGGAATCTTCACGATAACCTTTACCAGAAGGTCTCCTCGGTTGTCTGAATTCAGGGACGGCATACCCTGGCCCCGGAGCCGGAAGAGGGTATGGCTCTGCGTACCCCGGGGAATTTTAAGGAGCGCACTTCCCGTGAGCGTCGGCACACTGATCTCCCCCCCGAAAAGGGCGGCCGGGAGCCCGACCATGCCGGTCGTATACAGGTCGGAACCCTGCCGTTCGAAAAGCTCATGTTTTTTTACATGAACGACAACATAGAGATCCCCTGGCGGTCCCTTGTTTTCCCCGGGCTCGCCTTCCCCGGCAATTCTCAGGAACTGTCCGTCTTCAACCCCCCGTGGGATCGTTATTTCGATAGTCCGGATTTTTTGCAGGGTCCCCCGCCCGTGGCAGGTCCTGCAGGGTTTTTCAATGATCCTGCCACTCCCGCCGCAGTCCGGGCATTGGGCGATGTTCATCATCTGGCGATTCCCCCTCCCCACGGATTGTCGGATTTCCCCGGTCCCCTTGCACGTGGGGCAGCTCCTCAGGTAACCGGGCTCTGCTCCGGTTCCGTGACAGGTTCCGCACTCGGAATAATGCGGAACTGCCACGGTATTTTTCGCACCAGAGAATGCATCGGAGAGCGAGATCGTGATGTCAAACCGGAGGTCGGCTCCCGCTCTCTGCCGTGTCTTCCGGGATGCACCGGAATATGCATCAAAGATATCACCTAAGCCAAAGTCCCGGAACAGGTCGTCATAACTGGGAGGTTTATAGCTGGCAGCGTCCCCGGGCCTGAATTCGGCGTGTCCCACCTGGTCGTACTGGGCTTTTTTCTGGGGATCGGAAAGAATCTGGTAGGCCTCGTTGATCTCCTTGAATTTTTCTTCCGCTTCCTTGCTGCCCTTATTCAGGTCCGGGTGATATTTCCGTGCAAGGTGCCGGAACGCTTTTTTCAGGTCATCCGGTGATGCATCCCGCTTTACGCCAAGGATTTCATAATAATCTCCCGTTGCCATAGGTGCAAAGAAACAATGTTATTTCTCATCCTTTACCTTGAAATCGGCATCAACCACATTCTCTCCACCGGGACCTCCGGCGTTCCCGCCGGACTCCCCTCCAGGAGAAGCTGCCTGCGGTCCGGCCTGCTGCTGGGTTTGCCGCCGGCTGACTTCCTCGTATGCGGCAGACCCGGCTTCCCCAAGGACCTTGGAGAGTTTTTCAGTCTCTGACCTGATCTTTGCAGTATCCTTTCCTTCCAGTGCTGCCTTGACACCGGTGATAGCCCCGTTCAGCCGGTCAACCATATCCGGGTTCAGCTTGTCTGCCAGATCGGTTTTTGTTTTTTCCGCAGTATATACAAGAGAATCGGCGGCATTGCGAGCCTCAACCTCTTCCTTTCTGGCTTTGTCCTGCTCCTCGTACTGCTTGGCATCGCTGACCATCTTCTTCACATCGCTGTCGGCCAGTTTTGTCGAAGCAGTGATGGTCATCTTCTGCTCTTTGCCGGTTCCGAGATCTTTTGCCGAGACATTGAGGATACCGGATGCGTCGATATCGAAAGTGACTTCAATCTGCGGCACGCCCCGTGGGGCAGGAGGCAGCCCGACGAGGTTGAACTGGCCGAGGCTTACATTATCTGTTGCCATAGGCCGTTCCCCCTGGAGCACGTGGATGGTGACCGAAGTCTGCATGTCCGCGGCTGTCGAGAAGATCTGGCTTTTCTTTGTCGGGATCGTCGTGTTCCGGTCAATGAGGGCGGTCCTCACCCCGCCGAGCGTTTCAAGGCCCAGCGTCAGGGGCGTAACGTCCAGGAGGACCATGTCCGTGATCTCGCCGCTGAGGATTGCACCCTGGATGGCAGCACCCATTGCAACGCATTCCATCGGGTCAATACCCCGCACCATCTTGTCGCCGACATGCTCTTCAATAAATTTCTGGACCACCGGCATCCGGGTTGGTCCCCCGACAAGGATTACTTTCTGGATGTCATCTTTGGTCAGGTTTGCATCATTCAGTGCCTGTTCAAACGGGTTTATGC
>JBAVWM010000333.1:0-1735 GCA_049697815.1 Methanoregula sp.
GCGATATATTTAATCGGACCTAGCAACAAAGAGATTTAGAGCAAACAGCCTCATAGGGTTTGAACAAAAACAGTCAATCACGGCTGAGGCTTTTTAAAAAAAATAAATATCCGACCCAATAAAAAAAACTGGATCACTTCCTCTCTAGTGCACTTCTCGAAATCATTAACCATTTTCTCAACAATTCTGATATGTGTTCTCATCCTCACCCTATATCTCCCGTTTAATGAGTATCGAGCCGATCCAGCGACAGAGTTTTATCACACTCGTTTTGACAATCACTCTGACAGGTATCGGTTTTCTCTCAACGATATATTTCGCACACACAATGGGTCCGGCACCTCTCGGAGCGTACTTCCTTTTTCTCGCCTATTTTGGAATTTTCAACCTGATTGGAGACGGGGGATTTGGCGGGGCAGCAGTAAAGAGGATATCTGAAGGAAAAGAACCCCAGGAATATTTTTCTGCGTTTGTTTGTATCAGAATTGTCCTGCTCGCCGTATCCGTCACCGTTCTCCTTATCGCAGAACCTTATCTTAAGGATATCACATCGTCTGGAATGTTTTTCTGGCTTCTTTTAGCCCTTATAATTTCAATATTTTCCAGCAGTATGGCAATGGGGGTATATGGTACAGGAAAAGTTGGCGTTTACCAGATCAGCAATTTCGTGGATGTGCTCCTGCGTATTCTATTCCAGGTCGGGGGTGTGTTTTTCGGTTTTGGCGTAGCAGGACTAGCCGGAGGTTTTGTAGGGGGACTCATTGCAGGGGGGATTGTAAATTTTCGTTATCTCGATCTCAAATTAGTCCGGTTCAGGAAGTCCCATATAAAAAACCTCACCGGTTTTTCTTTCTGGATTTTCCTTACTGCAAGCGGTTCACTCGTGTTCAGTTATGCAGATACTGTACTTATCGGATATTTCATGAGTACTGCTGATGTCGGTATCTATCGAACAGCATTCCAGCTTACCTCTGTGGCTACCTTTACGACACTTGCCTTCCATACTGTTCTCTATCCAAAGATCAGCGCATGGGAATCACGGGGGAATTTTTCAGCGATTGAAAACGCACTTTCCCGTGCATTTACCTACTCCCTCCTCCTCGCCATACCGGTCTGCATCGGGGGCTGGATTCTTGGTGAACGACTTCTTTTCTTCTTGTATGGAGCTTCATTTACGACGGGAACACCAGCGCTTTTCTTACTCCTTTTAGTTCAGGTAGTAAATGTTTTTATGTATCTGGGAACCATGGGCCTGAATTCCCTTAACCACCCGAAAGGTGCTTTCCTGGTTACAGCCATAGCAGCAGTTGTAAACATCATTCTTGACATTGTACTTATTCCTATCATGGGGATTACCGGAGCTGCTTTGGCAACACTCATCGCAATGACACTGAATGCACTTGTCGCACTCATTCTTCTTTCCCATGTCATATCAGTAAAGATTGAGCATAGACCGGTAAAACATATTCTCTATGCTTCAGGAATTATGGGTATTTTCCTGATTGCAATTCATTTTCTTCTGCCACTTACTCACGTAGCCATGGTATTTGGGGCAGTCCTGATAGGGGCTTGCATTTATACACTCGTTCTCCTCAAGGTTGATCTGGGAATCCATGATGAAATCCGGAAATTTTGTATGGATGTTGGGCTTCCATGGCCGACGTGGTTATAAGCGAGTGCTTCTGACTTGATCAGATAACTATGTATTCGGCACTATCGGCTCAAAAGAATACCT
>JBAVWM010000334.1:0-3024 GCA_049697815.1 Methanoregula sp.
GCGTAAAACCTGAATGCCGTTTCACCCTTTTTACGTTATCCGGTACGTTTTCTCCTTGCGGTTCTTATCATCCTGTCTTTCTTCAATAAATCCAACGTCCCGGAGATTTACCATGAATGAGGAGAATGTTGCCTGTGACAGGTTCTGGGCGGGTTTTCGCCCCTTACGATAATGTACCACTGGATCGTCAAGTTTCGGTTTCATCGTCCTTGAACGGGTATACTATGGCCTGACCTGGCTGTACAGGTACTGACGGGTTACCCCGGGCATCTTCGAAATCACGTTTGCCCCTTTTTTTTGCGGAAGAATAACAGGGATCATCCGGAATACATAATTACAAAAGCGTGCAGGACAAAAAGTCAGACGGATTCCTCTTCCGCACCCTCGTCCCGGGCAAAGATCGAGCGGATTGCCCTGAGTGGCGACCGCCTCCCTGCCTGCGGCTCCTTTGGCCGTACACCCTTAAAGAGGATTTCGGCCTCGGCAACTCCCTCCTCCACATGCATCTTCTCCGTGATATCTACAAGGGAGCCTGCTATCGCAACGGTCTTCCCGTCCTTCACCACCGGGATCTCGTTCACCTCGATCCAGATCCGGTTCCCGTCCCCGGTCTCCATCTCCAGCCGGTACGGGGGTTCGCGTTTGCCTGTCGAGACTGCCCGGAGCGTCCGTTCAAGACCTGCGGCATTGACCGGGTTGTCGGTCAGGTAATCGGTCCACGATTTCTTCTTTGAACCGTTGGTACACTTCAGGAGGGTACGGATCCGCGGGCTGACATACAGGGACCGGTGATCGGGGGTGTGGGTGTAGTACATCGGTTTCCCGCTCTCAATGAGGAGCAGGAGTTCCTCGTCCCTTTTGCGCATTGCCTTCTGCTCGTTCTTGGCCGGCGTCACGTCACGGCCGGTGGCAACGAGGGCGGCAGGAACTTTGTTCCCGTCAAGAACGGATTTTATCGACCAGCTGATACACCGCATCCCTTTCGGGGTCTGGAGCCACTGTTCCACGATGCAGGTATAAGGAGGGCGGAACAGTTTGGTCATCTGGGTTGCAATCACATCGGAATACCGCTCATCCGAAACCGGCATGAACACACTGCCTCCAAGCTCGTCTTTTGTCTTCCCGAACAGTTCGGCATAGGTTGTATTGACAAAAAGGAGCCGTCCTTCAAGACTGATCTTCACGATGAGATCCTGCTGTTGTTCCACAAGATCCCGGTAGGTTTCGTCCGAAGTATCCATGGTTATGGCCTCATATTCCTGTGCCGTTCCACCCCTGTTGTTCCGGGTAAAAGAGGAGGATGTGTCTCCACACTAAAATGATCTGCTCTGGAACTATTAATGTTGTACGATTTCCTTATGGATGCAATAAAGATTGGAAAAATTACGAAAAAATACCGCTGGTATACATCTCCCGCAGCTACCGGGACAGGAGATACTAAGAAATTTTTCTTATGATAACAAAACCTGGTTCCAGCGAACCGGATCTTTGCAAGATCCAAAAATGAAATTTCGGGATATTTTCCGGCGGGATTTATAGCCCAAGCAGGGATAATGTCCGTCCTGATGAGTTACGTTCAATACCTGAAAAAATGCATGAATTATCGGGAAATGAAACAGATTTCAGATATCCTTACCCTTGAAGACCTTATCTTCCACAATAACCAGAATCCGGCCCATACGGCCATCGAATCACCGGGATATCTGCCGCTTACATACCATGATCTCCGGTTGCAGATCATCAATGTTATCAAAACCCTTCATGCAATGGGATTTCACCGGAATGACCGGATAGCTATTATGGTTCCTGATGGCCCGGAAATGGCTGTTGCAATCCTTTCTGTCGTAGCAGGATTTACTTTTATTCCATTGAATCCACAGTATAAAGAACCTGAATTCGAACGGTATTTTTCAAATCTTGGGATACAGGCTGTTATCGTTCAGAAAGACTATAAGACTGCTGCAACGGCAGTGGCGGCAAGGCGTACCATCCCCATCATTGAATTAATTCCTGTGACCGGCCATGCCGGAAAATTTGAGCTCTCCCCGGCCACCATCCAGAATGCAGAAGAGCCGGAATTTGCCGGTCCGTCAGACATTGCCATTATATTTCAGACCTCGGGTACCACCACCTGTCCTAAAATTGTACCCATTTCGCAGAAACAATTCTGCCTTCGTGCCCAGGTAATATATACATTATATAAATTTACTGACACTGTCAGGTTCCTCCATATTGTACCATATTATCATGTCATAGGCATCTTTGGATCTCTTCTCGATCCATTGCTGGCTGGAGGAACCGTTATCTGCATAAAAGACTTTATTGCTGCTGATTTTATATATCTCTTAAAAACCTGCCGTCCGACATGTTATGTCGCCGTCCCAGCAATACACCAGGCTATCCTGCATGAAATGAAAAAGGTCTCCACGGACGAATTGAAAAATCATACGTTATCGGGGATACGATCAGGATCAGCTTCCCTGCCTGAACATGTATGGAATGAACTTGAAACAATACTGGGAATACCCGTGATTGAAGTTTATGGTATGACGGAAGCGGCCTTTATATCCATCAATTTTCCGCATAAACGTAACTCCGCAGGTATTCCGGTCATCGGATCCCTTGCTATCCTTGACGACGACGGTAATATGCTCCCGCCCCATGAAAAGGGAGAGATCATTGTGAAAGGGGAGCGGGTCTTTAACGGATATGAAAATGCGCCTGAGGAAAACAAAATTGCATTCATAAACGGATGGTATAAAATTGGGGATATCGGATATATGGATCATGATGGTTACCTCTTTCTCACAGGCCGGAAAAAAGAACTGATAAATAAAGGCGGGAGGAAGATCTCCCCAACTGAAATCGATGCTGTACTGGAGTCGCATCAGGGAGTTAAGGAGGCCATGAGCTTCCAAATTAAGGATTGTGATCTCGGTGAGGATATTGCGGCGATGGTTGTACCGGCAGATCCACGAATAACTGAAAAAGATTTGCGAAGCTATCTTATTGACCGTCTGGTCC
>JBAVWM010000335.1:0-4086 GCA_049697815.1 Methanoregula sp.
GCAAGTTCCGGCACTGCGTTGGTATGGAACTTTGCATCCGTACCGTAAAACCTGGCATGGGGAAACACCTTCCTGACCGCGGCGACAATGAACGAGATACCGTGCAGTTTGCTTTCGAAAGAATCAGTAAGCTCACCGCTCATAACCACTGCGGCAGGATCCTGGTTGCTCCGTACATGCTTCCGAAGGAGTTCCTCAAGCGAGGATCTCTCCCAGAGCGGACAGTAATGAATATGGACTCCTGCATCGTCAACAACCTTGAGGTTTGCCCCTCCGACATCGATCCCGATCATAGGTGGGTTACCATTCCGTTCGTGTCAAACCGCACCCTTCCATGGATATGGACGTCAGCCTTGCCTTCCCCTTTTGAAGCTGCGATAAGGAGATCCGCGATCTCCTCGTCCATGCAGGCAGCAATACCCACAAGGCTTGTCGTTATCCGCGGGTTGACGTCCACCACGTAAACCTTGTCCGCCACAACCATATCCACGCCGCAGTATCCCTGGCAGCCAAGGACCTCGACCGCCCTCCGGGCGGTGCCGGTGATCTCCGCTTCCCGTGGCGGATGGACCGGGGTCTCACCCCCCAGGTAATGGAATGAACCGTCCGGATCAACCCCGATCTGCTGCCGGTTTACCGCAAGGACGAGCGGCGGGGCCCCCGAGAAATAGAGGCATGCATCCCCGATGACCCGGTTCGGGATGATACTCACAGAGAAATGTTCGCCATCAATAAACCGCTCGACAAACTCATCCTTGCCTGCGTCACTTTCAGAGAGCCGGACCCCCTGCGCACCGCATCCCCTGGCCGGCTTGATCACCCTTTTTCCGGGGCCGGGTTCCCCCGGCACGGGAATTCCGTGCTGCCGAAGGATCTTCTGGGTCTGCACCTTGTTCGCACAGAGCGCCACAGTCATGAACCCGCAGCCGAGGTTGTGCGTGTGCTGCTCGAGTATCATGGTGAACTTTGAGAGCAGGCGGTCAGGTGCAATCACGAGGCCCATGTCGCACGTGGGCGCGAGCCTTTCGATTTCGACAGCAAAATCGCCTTCATCCGGGAGAATAACTTCATGGCCGCACCGCTCGAAACTTGCCTTGAGCACGCCAAGCATCGCCCTGCCCTCGCGGGCAAGCACCGGATCATGCGCGGTTGAATATTCAGCGAGCAGGACTTTCATCTGATCATACGTATGCTGCCATGGAAAATTACCCTATCCGATCGGTGAATTATTGGGGGGACGGGTATAACAGATAGTGAACATGAGACCTTCGATCCTGCTGACCAATGATGACGGCGTAAACTCCATCGGGCTCTGGGCTGCCTATGAAGCGCTGAAGCCCATCGCGGACGTAACGGTTGTTGCCCCAGCCACCCAGCAGAGCGCTGTCGGCAGGTCGATCTCCATCTTCGAGCCCCTTCGGGCAACGCAGGTCGTGTTGAACGGTGAAAAAGCCTGGGCGGTTGCAGGAAAGCCCACCGATGCTGTTATCATCGGGCTGTATGCCCTGAAGCTGAAGCCCGCGATGGTGGTGAGCGGGATAAATATCGGGGAGAACCTCTCGACCGAGTCCATCATGACCTCCGGCACGGTCGGGGCGGCGCTCGAAGCCTCCAACCAGGGTACGAAAGCCATCGCATTCAGCCTGCAGGTCGTTGATCAGGGGGACAAGTTCGATGACCCACGGGATCATGACCAGAGTTTCGATTCACCTAAGAAAGTTGTGCGGGACGTTGTGGAGCGAGTCATGCTGCATGGGTTCTGTCCGGACACCGATGTCATCAACGTCAATATCCCGTCACAGATAAAAGGGGGATACGAGGTAACCCGCCTAGCCCACAAGCTTTTCCATACCGGCGTAGAGAAGCGTTTTGACCCCCGGGGGCGTCCCTATTTCTGGATCAACGGGCCGCTTATCGAGGATGCAGAGGAAGGCACCGATGTCCATGCCATCCGGAAAGGCAACATCTCCATCACACCGATAACGCTGGACTGTACGGCATACAAGACCTGCATGGCCACACGAACGATCTTTTCATAACAATCCGGTTGTTTTGCCCGCGGATGGATCATCAGTTTTAATTAACCGCGGGCGGTAAAATATCCCGGTAATGGACAAGAAAGCGGAGGCACTCGAACAAGCCAAGCGTGCGGCCGGTTACCGGGCCGCAGAAATGATAGAGCAGGGGATGGTGGTCGGGCTGGGCACCGGTTCCACGGTTTATTTCACGATCGAACGGCTCTCTGAACGGATAAGGGACGGCCTTCAAATCACAGGCATCCCGACATCGTTCCAGACGGCATTCCGGGCAAGGGAGGCAAAAATCCCGCTCACCACCCTCGATGAAAACCCGGAAATTGACATCGCTGTCGACGGGGCGGATGAAGTCGATCCGAAACTTCGGCTCATCAAGGGAAGAGGGGCAGCACTCCTGCGGGAGAAGTGTGTGGCAGCAGCCGCAAAGCGCGTTGTCGTGGTTGTAGATGAACAAAAGGTAGTGAAAAAACTTGGCGCTGCCGCAGTGCCGGTTGAGGCCCTCCCCTTTGCAATTATGCCGGTGCTGAGAGAGCTCCGCGGACTTGGGGGTGTCCCAGTCATCCGCGGGGCGGTCAGGAAAGACGGCCCGGTTATTACGGACAACGGGAATTTTATTGTTGACTGTAGCTTCGCGGATATCAGGAACCCGGAAAAACTTGAGGCTTCCCTCGCCTTGATCCCGGGGGTTATCGAGAACGGGCTCTTCTGCGGATTCACAAAAAAGACCACCGTGATTATCGGCGGCCAAAAAAAGGTGAAGATACTTTCTTCAGCGGATATAATCGCGTAATTTCTGGACAAGGGCGAGCTGGTTGTTCGCCTCTTTCTTCTTCTCTTTCTCGATACTGTCCATGATCTCGTGGATCGGCTTTGCGAGTTCGTAGATCTTGACCGGGCGGCCTTTGCTTTCTGCCTTGCTCTCCCTGCTGGTTACCCAGTCCTGGTCAATCAGGTAACGCATGGCAATGCTGACTTCCGGCTGGCGGAGATCCGTACCGCGTTCTATAGCACGAGAGGTTGCCTCCGGGGTGTTTGCGAGGAACACCAGAACTTTTGCAACATTGCGCTTCGTTCCAATCTCGATAAGAAGATTCGCGAACTCCTCTTCCTTCTCGGTGAAATACATGACATTCTCCGTTCTCATACACTCACATCCACATTATTTCATTGAAATGTTACTTGATTAATTATCCTATCAATGATATATAGACTTCGTTATTGTTTGGCAATGCTCGATGATTTTATATACAGTGTTCTGTGGATATGAAAAAAGAAGGGCGAAATGATATACAGAACACTGAACAAAAATAAATTGTTTAAGATTTTCAAAACGCTACATTAATCCCAGGCTGCGAAGATCGGAAAGGATCTTGACAACCGCCTTTTTGGCGTCTTCCGGTTCTTTCCCCCCGGTAATGATCAGCTTGCCAGAGCCAAAGAGAAGCACCACTACTTTGGGATTGTCAAGGCGATAAACAAGACCGGGGAACTGTTCCGGTTCATACTCAATCTTGTCGAGATTGAATCCCACCGCAATCTTGTTAAGGTTTATCGGTGTTGCAAGGTCTGCGGAGGTAACGATATTCTGGATCTTGTATTCCAGTTTATCAGGGATATCGATCCCCTGTTTGCGCAGGAGTCCCCCAAGGATATTCAGTCCCTTGCTCAGGCTGTCAATGCTTTTGGCACCTGTTAAAACAACCTTGCCGGACCCGAACACAAGGGCAGCGATCTTGGGATCCTGCATGCGGAGCACAACGCCGGGGAACCGTTTCTTGTTATATTCAGCATCTTTGATATTTGACGCAAGTACCGGTAGATCCAGATAATCGGTCACCTTCGCGGAGGCAACGATGTTTTCGATCTTAAGGGAGTCCTCTGGCCTGACCTTCATATTTATAAATGCCACAAAACAGTATTTAAAAAGTTGGTTTGGATCTCCAGGCCACGGTTAGTCATCAAGAGTCGAGATGTCGCCGGGGTCCATGCCCAACTCTTTGGCTTTCAGCACCCGCCGCATGATCTTGCCGCTGCGGGTCTTTGGCAGGGT
>JBAVWM010000336.1:0-3001 GCA_049697815.1 Methanoregula sp.
AAACAGCCGAACTCCGCCATCCGGAAATGTGTGCGCGTGCAGCTGATCAAGAACGGCCGGCAAGTCAGTGCTTTTGCTGTTGGCGATGGTGCCATCAACTTCATTGACGAACACGATGAAGTCGAAATTGAGGGCATTGGCGGCCGTCTTGGCAGGTCAATGGGAGATATCCCCGGTGTCCGTTATGTCGTCACCAAAGTGAACAATGTCTGCCTCCATGAAATGGTCATTGGCAGGAAAGAAAAACCGCGCAGGTGATCATGATGTCAGAAACTGAAGAAAAGACGGCAGGCCAGAAACTGCTGTTCAACAAGTGGGATGCTTCCGAAGTCAAGGTAAACGACCCCAGCCTCATGCGCTATGTCACCCTCACCTCCCAGATCATCCCCCATTCCTGCGGCAAGTTTTCCCGGCAGGAATTTGGTAAGAGCAATATGATGATTGTTGAGCGGCTGATCAACCGTTTGATGCAGACCGAGAATAACACCGGCAAGAAACAGCTGGCGATACGGATAGTACGGGATGCATTCGAGATCATCAACAAGAAGACGAAGCGCAATCCTATTGAAGTGCTCGTTGAAGCAATCGGCAACTCCGGTCCCAGAGAAGAAACAGTCCGCTTGAAATACGGTGGCATCAACGTCCCGAAATCGGTCGACACCGCGCCCATGCGCCGGGTCGACACAGCAATTTGCTTTATTGCTGAAGCAACCCTGAAAGGATCAAGCTCCAGCAAGAAGAGCGCCAGTGCAATCCTTGCCGATGAACTCATCGCCGCCTCAAAGGGTGACATGAAATGTTATTCGGTGGGTAAAAAGGAAGAACGCGAGCGCATCGCAAAATCCGCCCGTTAATCATCTTTTTTTTGAGGTTATTTTCATGGTCCGCGGTAAAAAATCTATTGAGCGCGCAACTGAGCTCATGAAGGATCCGATTCATATTCGGAACATTGGTATTGTTGCACACATCGATCACGGCAAGACGACCCTGTCCGATAACCTGCTCGCAGGTGCGGGTATCATTTCTGAGGAACTTGCGGGCAAGCAGCTCTTCATGGATTCGGACGCGGAGGAACAGGCCCGGGGCATCACCATTGATGCTTCCAACGTCTCGATGGTGCATGAGTATGAAGATCAGGATTATCTGATCAACATGATCGATACACCTGGTCATGTTGACTTCGGTGGCGACGTTACCCGTGCCATGCGTGCCGTGGACGGTGCTGTTGTGCTCGTCGACGCAGTTGAAGGCACCATGCCCCAGACAGAAACTGTGCTCCGGCAGGCACTCAAGGAGCAGGTCCGCCCCATTCTCTTCATCAACAAGGTCGACCGGCTTATTAACGAGCTGAAAGTCGATGAGATGGAGATGCAGATCCGGCTTGGCAAGGTCATCGACAAGGTCAACAAGCTCATCAAGGGCATGAATGAAGAGGCCTACAATAACGGATGGAAGCTTGACGCTACAAGGGGAACCGTTGCATTCGGCTCTGCGCTCTACAACTGGGCGGTCTCCGTACCGTTCATGCAGAAAAGCGGCATCTCCTTCAAGATAGTGTACGAGAAGTGCCGGGAAGGGGATATGAAGTATCTCGCCAAGAACAGCCCCCTTTCAGAAGTCCTGCTTGATATCGTGGTCCGCCAGCTCCCGAACCCGCTGGAAGCCCAGCCCCGCCGTGTCAATGTCATCTGGCACGGGGACAAGACGACCCCGGAGGGGAAGGCCATGCTTGCCTGCGATGCAAAAGGCCCTGTCGCTATGATGGTTACCGATATCTCGTTTGACCCCCATGCGGGCGAAGTCGCTACCGGGCGTCTCTTCTCCGGCAGCCTGAAGCGTGGTGACGGTCTCTACGTGATGGGATCTGCAAAGAAGGAGAATCGTCTCCAGCAGGTCGGTATCTTCATGGGTCCCAAGCGTGTAGAGGTCGAGGAGATTGTTGCGGGCAACATCGCAGCAGTCACTGGTCTACGGGATGCGATTGTTGGGTCTACTGTTACCAACCTCATGGAAATGACACCCTTTGAATCGCTCAAACACTACAGTGAACCGGTCATGACCGTTGCCGTTGAGGCAAAGAACATGAAGGACCTGCCCAAGCTCGTTGAAGTGCTCCGACAGGTGGCAAAGGAAGATCCCACGCTCGGTATCGCCATTAACGAAGAGACCGGCGAGCACCTGATCTCCGGTATGGGCGAGCTGCACCTCGAAATCGTCACCGGCCGTATCAAGCGCGACAAGGGTGTCGAGATTATTACCTCCGAGCCAATCGTGGTCTACCGCGAGACCGTAACCCAGAAGATAGAAGCAGTTGAGGGGAAATCCCCGAACCGGCACAACCGGTTCTACTTCGACCTCGAAGTATTGCCCGATGAGATCGTCACCCTGATCAAGAGCGGCGAGGTCTCCATGAACCAGCCGATGCTCGAGCGCCGTGATGTGCTCATGAAGGCCGGCATGGACAAGGATGACGCCAAGAACATCAAGGACATCAAGGCGACCAACATGCTCATCGACAGGACCAAAGGTGTCCAGTACCTCAACGAGACGATGGAACTGATCATCGAGGGTATCCACGAGGCACTCGCCGGTGGCCCCCTTGCAGACGAACCAGTCCAGAACCTCAAGATGACCCTTGTAGATGTCAAACTGCACGAGGACGCGATCCACCGTGGTCCCGCCCAGGTCATCCCGGCAGTCCGCAGCGCCATCAAGGCCGGTATGTTGATTGCCGGGGACTCGCTCCTTGAGCCAGTCCAGAAGATCCAGATCACCGTCCCGATGGACCAGATGGGTGCCGCAACTTCCCAGATCCAGGGTCGCCGTGGCCAGGTCTTCGATATGCAGAGCGAGGGCGACACAATAACGGTAGTCGGCAAGGCACCGGTCGCTGAGCTCTTCGGATTTGCCGGTGACATCCGGTCCGCGACCGAAGGACGTGCTATGTGGAACACGGAGTTCGCAGGTTTCGAGCTCGTGCCCAACAACATGGTCAAGGAAG
>JBAVWM010000337.1:0-2645 GCA_049697815.1 Methanoregula sp.
GGTAAAGACAGGTCATCCTGCCTGACCCGGCCAGTCCTTACCCATGCAGCACGGACACCGGTTGAATCGTTTTAGAATTCCGTGTTTCCTTGAGATATTCCTCCGGTTTGTCTTTGGATAGCGTGGATTGCCGGAGTTCTGTCAGGGTCATCCAGCCAACCCCCCGTATGCATCCCCGTGGTCGGCAGGAGGGAAATCACCAAAGAAAATTATCCCTTCTGGCCCTGCCGGTGGCGGAATAATCCATAGGAAACCCGCAGGACAAAGCCGACCACGAGCACCGATGCGGAGGCAAGGATAATTGTTACCCACTGCATGGCAGAGAGGGGGACGGTGGCAAACACGATGCCACCGTACTGGACAATCGCGATCTGGACTGCGACCACGATTCCCATGACAACGAAGAAGGTCGGGTTTCCGGCAAAAAACCGCGGCATCTTCCCGTCCAGTGCCCGGCAGTTGATCCCGTTCCAGACCGCTGCCATGATGAAGCCGGCAAAGAAGACCGTTCCCACCTCTTCCGGGGTTGTTCCTCCAATGAACCCGGTCGCCATCTGGACGAGCCCTGCCAGGATGAGGTATGTGCCGGTCACGAGAATGGACAGCCACATGAACGGCGTGACGATCTTTGCGTCCTGCGGCACCGGCTTGTGGTTCATCAGGCTGCGATGAGGGGCCTCGGAACAGAGGGCGAATGCCGCGAGCGTATCCATGATGATGTTGATCCAGAGGATCTGGATGATGGTGAAGGGTTCCGCAAGCCCTAAAAGCGGCGCGATGAAGATGAGGATACAGGCACAGAAGTTGATGGTGAGCTGGAAGAGGATAAACCGCTGGATGTTCTCGTAGAGCGACCGGCCCCACCAGACGGCGCTCGTGATCGAGGCAAAGGAGTCGTCCAGGAGGATGATATCGCTTGCCTCCCGGGCAACCTCCGTTCCGGCAATACCCATTGCAAGACCAACGTCTGCGTGCTTGAGTGCCGGTGCATCGTTTGTCCCGTCACCGGTGACTGCGACAACCGCCCCGTTTCTCTGGAGCGCCTCGACAAGGAGAAGCTTGTCCATGGGTTCTGCCCGGGCCATTACGTCGAGGTCCCGCGAGACTGCGGTCTGCTCTTCTTTTGTGAGCGAACGGAACTCCGCGCCGGCAATGACCTTGCCGCCCTGCAGGATGCCCGATTCCTGTGCGATCGCCCGGGCGGTCTCCGGGTTATCTCCGGTGACCATCCGCACTTTTATTCCTGCGTGCTGGCAGGTGGCGACCGACTCCGGGATATTGTCCCGGAGATGATCGCGGATGCCGACGAAACCGTCCCAGATAAGCCCGGACTCCTGCTCATTTCCATCCGTTACCTCCTTATGGGCGAAAGCAAGCGTCCGCATTGCCCGCGAGGCAAGGGCACTGACACCGCCAAGGTCCGGCTTCTCCGTGCAGAGCCCGGCAACGATCTCCGGTGCGCCCTTGACCAGCAGCCATGTCCTGCCGTCCATGTGGACGACGGTGGACATCCGCTTCCGGTTGCCATCGAAAAGGTATTGTTTGGTTGTGCGGGTCTCAGCCCGGAGCTGCAGGTAATCGAGCCCGTGCTGCCGGAGCCAGCGCAGGAGGGCTCCCTCAGTCGAGTTGCCGATGACGATGATCTTCCCGTCCCGCTCCTCAAGGTGTGCCGTCCCGTTCACTGCAGCATTGAGCGTGATCCACTGGGCCGGCGTCTGCGGAAGCTCAAAGCTGTGTTCGGGTTTACCCGCCGGTGACTCCACAACCTCCATCTGGTTTTTCGTGAGCGTGCCGGTTTTGTCCGTGCAGATGGTCGTGGCTGAGCCGATGGTCTCGCAGGCGATCAGGCGCCGTACAAGGCAGTTTGCCCGCGTCATCTTCCGCATGGCAAGCGAGAGCGAGAGCGCAACGCTCATGGGGAGGCCTTCGGGGACAGCAGCGACCACGATCACGACCGCGAGCATAAAGTAGTGGAGGATATTGTTCAAGGTATCGATGTTGAGCCCCGTCACCTCGCCGATCATGATCCCCCTGATAAGCAGCGTGCTGCATACGAGGACGGCCATCGCGTACCCGAAGCGGCTGATGAGTCCAGCGAGTGCGGAAAGTTTCTGTTCGAGCGGGGTCTCGGTGGCATGATCGATCCCGAGCGATGCCGCGATCACGCCCATTTGTGCCGAGTCGCCGACCGCTGCCGCGACCATATGCCCTTTGCCGGCCGTGACAAAGGCCCCTTTGAGCACGCGGTCCTGAGTGGCTTTGCTGACCGGTTCAGTCTCACCCGTAAAGGCAGATTCATCGGAAAAGAGATCATCGGCCGCTATGACCCACCCGTCCGCGGGCAGCGCATCGCCGGCTTCCAGCAGGATCAGGTCGCCGACAACGATATCGCGGGACGGGACCGATGCCGGGTGCCCGTCGCGGATTACCTTGATGGCAACATCGTCCCGGTGCGCATTCAGCACATCGAATTCTTTGCTGCTCCGGTATTCGTTGAAGAACGCGATACCGGTTGAGAGGAGGACTGCGACGATGATCCCGATGGTGTCGAGGAAGCCGCTTCCCATGACGAGCGAAACGATGAAGGAGATGGAGACTGCAAAAAGCAGGATCTTTATGATCGGGTCATCGAATTTTTCCAGGTA
>JBAVWM010000338.1:0-3736 GCA_049697815.1 Methanoregula sp.
GCGCAGGAGTCCGAAACAAGGAGGTCCTGCGGGCGGAGCTCAACAACCTGCGATCCGTTCTGGAGATCATACCCGTGCATATCTTTCACATACCCGAGCGATCGGAGTTTCTCAACCGGCACCAGCACCTCATCGGGGCGGATATGGGTGAGGGGCAGGTCGATCATGTCAAACCGGGTCGTCCCATCCTTGAAAACCCAGATGTTCCGGATCGCCCGCAGGATGCCTTTTTCCATTGCCTCGACCGTCTTCTCCTTCGAGATCACGCCTTTTACCCCTTTAACGAGGGCTACACTGTCGGGCCTGATCCCCAGGCGTTCCATGACTTTTGCATATTCCCCTTTCACATCAAGGGTCAGTTTCTGGCTGCACGTGGCGGGAGCGTCACAACCGGGACAGCGGGGAAGTGTAGTTTCCCGGCCGCATTTTGTGCAGGTAAAGATAGCAAGGGTATGCCCCCCGCATTTCTCACACCGGCAGAGATAGCCGATCTCCCCGCATTGGGAACAGCGCCGCCGTCCTACCTCGATCTCGATGATCCCCCCTTCCTTCTGGAAATCTATTTCGGTGTTGTTCTGGTCTGTTTCCGCGGTATGGGCAGATGCCGACTGGAACGAGCGCCGGGCTCCCCCGGAGTCCCCGAGCGGGAAGAGGACGTGCGGGGGCGGGTTCATCTTCCGGGGCTTTGACTTGCCCGGCCGTCCCATGCGTCCGCCGATCCGGGTGCCGGACCGGGACCGCATCTTAAGACCGCTCGTGTGCGTCACGAGATCGAATGGAGTGGCCTCTGCCGGGGCGTTTTTCCAGGTCTCCCGTTTCTTCAGATCCTCATCGAGACCGAGGCAGGCGAGGAATGCACGGTACGTTTGGATCCGGACACCATCTTCCAGCACCTGGTGGGGAATGAGGATTGTTTCAAGGATAGGTTTCGTCACGGGATCGAGCGGGATGCAAAGGATGCCGTCCTTGATCGATCCCCCGGTTGCAACAGCGTCGGCAAGTGTCCGGATCTGGTCTGCTGTGATGTCATCCCAGAACCACGTATAATCCGGGTGGAGGTACCCCCCGGCCTGTGTCAGCGCCAGCGCCTCCTCCTCGTCCTTCGGGGGCTTTACATTTGGCCCCTCATCGAGCTCCCACCATTCCGGGCAGTACCCCACGGGAACGAGCGGGTGGTTGTTCTCCAGGAACTCCCCGAACGAGACGAGGATCTCGCCGACGTCAAGAATCCGCTCAATTTCGGCATTCAGCCGTTTTGCGGTCGCCTCGTCATCAATACGGAGCACGTCACCGTTCTTCAGCCGCACGGTCGGCCCCTCGATACTGTCGACCGGCACAACGCCGCAGGCCTTGCCCGGCCGCTCGGTCTTCATCTGGGTGCCGGTGGCAAGAAATTCGCCGAGAATATAGAGGGTTGCCGGGTGCATGCCGGCCGCAGCAAATCCGGTATTCCGCGACCGGCCGTACCGGAGCCGGAACCCGCCCTTGCGCATCGGGTACGAAAAGACCGGGCGTCCCCCGATAAGATCGCGGAGGTACTTGTCGAGGGGTTTTATTCCCACGGTCTTCTCCCCGTCTCCACCCTTCGCTGCACCGGCTATCAGCCGGTCGAGCCAGTCCCAGCCCTCCATCTTCATCGTCTCGACCCGGCTCTTGAGCTTCCGGGCCTTGCCGGCAATACCTTCCCCGATGACAAGTGCCATACCTCCCCGGACGGTGTTCGTTTCAACCCGTTCGAGGTTGCGGTGGCCCGCGACCTCCTCCTGTTCGGTTGCCTCACCATCGACACAGACCGGGCAGTTCTCGATGATGAGCCGGATCTCGGCCTCGCTCGGAAGGTACTGCAGGTTCATGATCGAGTTATACTGCCGGATCTCCTCGATGTACCGCTCCACCTCCTGCTGCCGCGGGATATAGCGGTTGATCCCCAGTTTCTGGCGCACGTAGTCCCCTACGAGCACCGAGAGCGCCTGTGCGGTCCCACCGGCGCTCCGGATGGGGCCGGCGTAGAAGATCATCAGGTACTGAGTCCCGTCATCGTTCTTGCCGAGGCTGATCTTGGCGATCCCTTCCGTGGGTGCAGCTACGACACCCTCCGTGAGGAGCGCCATCGCGGTCCGGATCGAGTGGTCGAGGACCTCGATTATGTCCTTCTCCCCGAACTTCCGGGCAACGAAGTCGTCACCGATACGGAGGGCGACCTCCTCGCGGGACATCTGCTGTTCAAGCTCGCGGATCCTGACAGCAACACCTTTGATCCCGAGCAGTGCTTCCACCCTGTCGGCGAGGTCGCTTGCAACCGGGATCTCCACATCAAGGGAGGGATCGAGCCCGCGGGAACGGGCCTCTTTTGCTATCGCAATGGCACGATGCAGCTCATCGAGGAGCGACTTTTCATATGCCTGCATCGCGGGCGAAAGCTCAAGCATACCGGTAGGATTTTGCGGGGGGGGATTTATGGGTTCGGATTACTGCCTGAAGGTAAGCAGGAAACAAAAAATCATATCCCGCTCTCATGGTGCCACAGGTTGTTTTGTATTTAACGCTCGTCTTTCTGTACCGTTTCGACCATCGCGGGAAGCCCTGTCTCTCCCATCTGCCAGAGCGTCAGCGCTGCACAGCTCCGGATAACCTCGTTGTTGTCCCCGAGCCGGCGGGTGAGCGGCTCAACGGCGGGCTTACCGATCCGGCAGAGCGCCTGCGACAGAAAACCCCGCAGCTCGCGGTCGTCGCTTGCCATCCCGTCGATCAGGGCATCGATGGCCGGAACGCCTATTTCCCCAAGGGCTGCTGCCGCATATTTACGGAAATCGCGGCTGGGATGGACCGCCATTGCCGCAATCAGCGGGGCAATTGCAGGTCCGCCGATCCGGGAGAGGGTGACGGCGGCGTACCAGCGGTGATCATTGTCCTGTGCCTCAGCTATGGCCGCGATGAGGGGGGCAACCGCAGGCTCCCCGATCTCCTGGAGGGCCGATACGGCCTCGTGCCGTTTTTCGATGAGCGGATCGCCAAGAGCGACAATAAGCTTTGGGATCTTTTCATCACTATCGTTCGTTGTTCCGCCCGTCTCTGACATACGTATCTCTTATCTGCACATTGCTCCCACATGGTTGTTTCGATTTCCGCTTATCGTCTACGCAATCCCCAGCCAGCCGGGAACGAAGAGGATACCAAAGAAGACCACCATCAGCACAAGGCCGAGGGGGATGCCTGCCTCTGCCCACTCCCGGCTCGTGATCTCCAGCTTCCCTGCCGCAATGATATTAGGGATATTACCGGGGATGAGCATCCCGCCGGCAATGAGGAGCCCCATCAGCGCACTTACGATCTGCGGGAGGCTGAGCGCGGGACTAATCTCGGCTGCGGCAAGCGTCGCGTTATCGAGGACAGCGGAAATGATGTTTGCCCAGTAGAGCCCGGCGGGGGGAATATTGATGACGTACTCGAGGATGAGCGGCTTGAACCCTTCCCCGAGAAAGATGAGGGCCATGATGAAGAGGTAGATCTTGCCCGCCCGGATGAAAATCTCGCGGAGGGTTTCCCGTTCAATAATGCACTCGAGTGTCGTATCGCCGGTGTGGCTCCGGTTGAAGAGGAAGACGCCGACAAGACCGAGGGCAATGACCGCGGGGATGATATAGATGGCCAGATTATTGAAGAGGAACGTGAAGCCCGCATAATACGGGGCGCCGGACAGTTTTGAGATTACGATCGTTGAGAGCGGCTCGCCGAG
>JBAVWM010000339.1:0-4142 GCA_049697815.1 Methanoregula sp.
CCCCATTCCAGGGTGCGGGTGATGCACCAGTCATGGAGTTCGTCCCTGATCCAGCCGATCGCGTAGTTCCTTGCATTGCTTGTGCCCCGGACATTGTCGAGATATTGTAACAGGAAGTCCCGGAACCCGGAGAGTCTGAAAAAGTAGTGCTCCTGGTCCCGGAACTCCGCTTTCGTGCCGCAGACCTTACAGACCGGGTCCTTGATCTCGCCCGGCTCAAGATGCTTGCCGCAGCCCTGGTCGCACTCGTCGCCCCGGGCCGGCTTCCCGCAGTGGGGGCAGATGCCCTCAACATACCGGTCGGGCAGGAAGCGTTTGCACTTCGTGCAGTACGCCTGGTGGACGACCTGTTTATAGATGTAGCCGTTCTTTTCGAGTTCGGACACGATCCTCCGCGTACGCTGGTGCGTTGCCGGATCGTCCGTCATCCCGAACCGGTCGAACATCACGCCCATGCGCCGGAAGGTCTCGTCGAAATGCCGGTGGTAGCGTTCCGAGAGCGCCCGGGGGGATATACCGGCTTCTTCGGCCGAGACCACGATAGGGGTCCCATGGTTGTCCGAACCGCAGACGAAGAGGACTTCTTCTCCTGCCCGTCGCATATAGCGGACGTACATGTCGGCGGGGACGTACGTTCGCAGGTGACCGAGATGGCAGGGGCCGTTGGTGTACGGCAGCCCGCAGGTGACGAGCAGCGGTTGCGGATTCATCATTACGTTTTAGATGCTTATGAGTAATAAGATCTCTATATGGCAAAACGGCTGACACTGGCGACGCGGGCGTTCGGGGCAGAGCCCGGGCTGCCGGAGCTCGCCGGCCTTGCGGCGTGGATTGCAGGGTACCGGGGCAGGGTGGCGGATATCATCACGTACCGGCTTGACCAGTCGCTTGCCCCGCAGGTCGATGCAGGGATCATGACCCCCTGTGCCGGCGGGAAATTCTTTGCGGACAGGATCCGGCAGTGTATGAACGGTATCAGGAACAACAAGGCTGTCGGGGAGCTCCATGTCGATACCTCCGCGATCATCGAGGATTCTGCCGGGATCGTGGTGCAGAAGAAAGGTGCGTGGTGCGCCATGCCGGCAC
Organism: Methanoregula sp.; assembly: GCA_049697815.1. Classification (GTDB taxonomy): domain Archaea; phylum Halobacteriota; class Methanomicrobia; order Methanomicrobiales; family Methanospirillaceae; genus Methanoregula. Next base: position 1,087 of record JBAVWM010000339.1, read on the forward strand.
CCCGCATGCTCGGCATCAGGGATGCCTATTATCATGACCGGGACGAATGGAATGCCGCAATCTGCAAAGCATACAGCACAATCATGCGGGCCATGCGGGATACCGGTGTTGCCGGGCATGTCCTGATCGCCGACCGGATGGATGTTGCCGAGCTTGCATCGCTGGCCGGGCAGAAAGCCTTCTTCTTTGCACCGGCACCGGACCGCGAGGACCTCGCCTGCCTGATGGAATACCAGAATCAGGTTGCCGCCCGGAAAGACCAGCTCACGATGCTTTTCGATCTCATGAACGAATACCCGGTCCGGAAGATCTTTCTCCTCGACCCGGACCCGGCATCGATCAAACGGGCGTTGTCCCATGTCGACCCGGACCAGGTTGTTGCAGGCGGGTACTGCACAAAGGAATGCGGGGAATACTGGAAGGATCTCGTTTCTTCCGCAGAATATACCGCATGATGGCACAAGACCGAAAAGGATCGCCGCTTTACCGTGATTTTATCACCACTATTCTTTCTCCCGTGAAAATCACCAGTAAAAAAGGAGTCCGGAAATCCTACCGGCCCAGCGTATGACGTATCGACGGTATACCCAGTACGTCGTAATACACGATCCGGTGACCGTCCGGGAACCTGACCAGGGTTACCGCCGGTGAGAAATCGGGTGAAACCAGCGGTGCAAACCAGTATCCATTCATGACCTGCTGGGCTTTTTCAAAGGACACCGGAGGGGTGACCATCGTCGATGCTGTCCCCTCGTTGCTTACCGTGGCAAATCCGGGGACAAGGATAATGGCCGATGAACTGGTTGCTTCCAGTACCGTGACCGGTTCCGGGGTGTTTGTGTCAAACGCTTTCTTGAGTTCCTGCGCAGGATCTGCGATCCTGAAATATACGGCTCCCTGTTCGAAAAAAGAGAGTTCATACTGCATATTCATTTCTGCATCTCCGTCCGGTGCAAGGGTTATGGTAAGGGATTTTGCGGTGAATGCCTGCACCGGCAGTATTGCTGCTGCAAGGATGCAGAAGGTAACAAGAGCAAAAGAAAATTTGTCCATGAATGATCGGATCGGAATTTGCGATAGGCAGTTAAATATTGTCTGGATGGCTCCGGTTCAATCCGGCATACCTCAGGATCAAGGGTAAACCGGGGAAATGTGCCCATTCCTGGCAACGGGTATCAATACCCTGCTGCCTGAACGATTACTAAAAAGGAGCCCGGAAAAAAGCAATAAACCCTGTCAGAGCCGTTCAGCAACCCTCACGAGTTCGTCAAAATGCCGGCTCTTCCTGAAGAGCCACCACGTAAACCGTTCGATGACCGTGAAATTGAACGAGCCGCCGGCAGCGTTCGGGTGCCCGCCCCCGCCGAACTCGCGGGCAATGAGGTGGCTGATGGGCGGGACCGACCGGATGGAGAACTTCCCGTCTTTCCCGATAATAACCTCGATTTCTGTCTTTTTCAGGTTGCGGATGAAGTGGGCGGTCTCGCTCGGGTACCCGTAGAGCGGCGCAAAGACAATCCGGTATTTCGTACCGGTGAAGCTCGCGTGCTTTAAGCTCCGCTGCATCATTGCCTCCATCTCGGCCTTGATTTCGGCATTCTCGCGTTCGATCTGCTCATCGGAAAAGACCCCCCGTATGAGGCAGTCGCGGACATGGTCCCGGTTCTTTTTTCTCTGGAGCACCTGCCCGAGAACAGCCGAGCGGGGATCGGTGTGTTTCCAGAGGTCATAATCGCAGACCACCCGGGCCACGTCGGCAGCAACGGGGTTCTCCGGTGCGATATCACGGGCAACGATCCCGGTGCCGCAGACAGAGGTATCGATATGCAGGAGGTCGACCACCTTCCCGATCTTCTTTTCCTCCTCGTCGCGCCAGCGGTGGTGGTCCCGCCACGCCACGTTCCACCCGTTCTTTTTTGCCTTTGCCGCAGTGGACTCGATCCCGTTCTGGTAGCCGAGGTCCGAGATCGAGAGCAGGTCGCCGTTCCCCTCGCAGGATGCTACGAGCGCGAAGAGCTGGGAAAATTTTCCAACCGAGCTCCAGATCGTGAAGACACCCTCCGAGCCGTAAACCATGCGGTGTACCGCATCAGCTCCCACGGCATCGAGATCGTTATGCGTCAGGTGGACCACGTGCGCCGTGCGGCTTTTCACCGCGCTCGCGAGTCCTGCATCTTCCGGGAGCGCCATTGGTTAATACTGTCATCGCGGCGTATAAAAATGAACCCTCATGGAGGGGGAGAGGACAGAAAGGAGCCGGAAAAAAACAGATCATTTATTAGTCACAAGGAACAACATTTGTATTCCTGCCCTAGTAGCTCAGCTTGGGAGAGCGCCAGACTGAAGATCTGGTTGTCGCCTGTTCAAATCAGGCCTGGGGCATTCCTATTTTATACTCGTTGTTACAGCGTTTTCAATGCGCAGTGGTTTGAACTCGTTATTTTCTAATTTCAGTTATTTCAGATTCGGCCTTTTTTAAATCTAATGGTTTAAACTCAGTGGATTCGTTTGATAAGAAGTATAGCAAACAAATGTGTGCTATGAGCAAGTTGTAATTGATATTGGCACAGTGAATGACGCTCTTGCGGCCATTTGCTTTTTATTTTAATCAATAATCAATTTGAAGTTTTGATGAAGTTCGGTAATATGACCGTCATTGATTAAAACAAAGACATCAATAATATCGCAATTTTCGATAGGTCTTATCCAGACCAGTCCACATAATTTTTGGAATTGCTCATTCAATGCACAATCAGTGACGACTTCCCGAATTTTATCACGACAATTCCTCTCATTTGATATTATTAAATTGTTGGATTTAAGTGCAGTTTCCAATAAGTGAATATCTTCTTCAATTTTTTGAAAAAAATTTTGACATTGACTAATAGGACAGTGCCCTCTAGTGCACTCATCCAAATAATATCTTAATGCAGCATCCTCAACCTCGTCAATTCGGTGCACTCTTTTTTTACGTACCATTATTGATAGCCAAATTTTACCGTATTTATTACGAATGCTCCTATATTCTGTTAGTATCGGAGTTGATACAGCAATGG
>JBAVWM010000340.1:0-2242 GCA_049697815.1 Methanoregula sp.
TATGGGAGGATGTTGATATCTCCCATGACCTGAAGGTGCCGTACGATGTTGTGATCGCCTCCCTCTCGCTCACAATGTACGATATTCGCGAGGCCCTCAAAAAGATGGACACGGCTGCTTCCGGCTCCGTCCACCTCTTCTGGTTCGTGGACAAGCCGTTCTGGGAGAGGATGTATGCCGATCTCTGGGAGCCACTGCATGGGATACCCTATTTCTCCGGTCCGAAAGCCGACTGCCTCTTCGGCGTCCTGTACCAGATGGGGATCTATCCGGATGTGACGATGATGCCGCTCGCAAAAGAATACCGGTTCGGAAGCCCGGATGAGATGTTCGGGTTCTTCCGGAAACGGTTCGGTGCAAAGACACCGGAGCAGCAGCGGATGGTAGACACGTATATCGCCCCGCAAATCCGGAAGCAGGGAGATGAGGTGGTCATAGCAGGGAATTCAACGTTTGCCCACATCAGGTGGAAGAAGAAGCGATGAATTGGGCCGGAGTGCCGTGCAGGATCCGGTCCTGCAGCACGCATGATTGCGGGCGCTGCGAAAAAATTTTCAATCACCCCTTCACCCCCTGCCTGTGATTTTTCAATCGCGATCCGATTGATCGGCCGGACAACCCACGCCGGAGAGGGAAAAAAATTGTAGGTTGTACACCCGAATTGTAGGTTAATTAACCTACAATCGGTTTACTAACTAACACCCTTTGATCGCGATTGAAAATTATTAAGCCCGATCATGATCCTGATCGGCATGCAGTTTTTGAAAAAAAATGCCCGTTTGATCCTGATGCAGGTTGCCAGAACGGGAAACTATCCGGCTTACCCAACCTGTTTAATCCGATGCGTAGCTTCCTTCAGTTTCTCCATTGAAGTGGCATACGAGAGCCGGATCCATCCCGGGGCATAGAAAGCGCTGCCCGGGGTTGCCGCAACATGGCCCTTCTCAAGCCAGCGGGAGGCAACTTCCATATCGTCGCCCGCAACCTTGACAAACGCATAGAACGCCCCGTCGGCCGGTGCGGTTTCGTAGCCCATCAGGTTCAGCTCGGAGATGATGTATTTCCTCCGCCGGTCGAACTCCTTGCGCATATCCTCAACACACTGCTGGTCGCCCTTGAGTGCCGCAACCCCGCCCCACATCGCAAAGGTCGTTGCCTGGCTGACGGAGTGCTGCTGCACCTTGGACATCTCACGGATGATCTCTGCAGGGGCCACTGCATAACCAAGCCGCCAGCCGGTCATGGCATAAGACTTTGAGAAGCCGTTGATGGTGATCGTCCGGTGGGCCATGTCGCCGAGGGCTGCAAGCGAGAGGTGGTCCTTCCCGTAGATCAGTTTCTCGTAGATCTCATCTGACATCGCGTAGAGATCATAATCCTCGCAGAGGTCGGCCACGAGCTTCATGGACTTCATATCGAAGACAGCACCCGTGGGATTTGACGGGGAGTTGACCACGATCATCTTCGTCCGGGCATTGACCCGTTCGAGCAGCGAGTCGTCAAGCTGGAAGGTCTTCGGGTTGATCGCGTGCTTCACCACCTTTCCGCCAGCAATCTGGACGCAGGGCTCATAGGAGACCCACGCCGGGGTGAGGAGGATCGTTTCGTCGCCGGGGTTCAGGACGGCCTCCATCGCTTCGTAGATGGCGTCCTTGGCCCCACAGGCAACGATCACCTGCCGGGGAGTGCAGGGAATATGATTCTCTTTTGTTATCTTCTCGCTGACTGCGCTCAGCAGCTCGGGAATGCCGTTGCTCGGTGCATAATGGGTATCGCCACGTTTCAGGGCATCGATGCAGGCATCCGTGATGTGCCGAGGGGTGGCGAAGTCCGGTTCGCCAATCGACAGACTGATGACATCGATCCCTTCCCGCTGCATCTTCTTGGCTTTGTTGGAGATCGCGATAGTCGCTGATTCGACAACGCCGGCGATCTTCTCCGACAGAGGCCTCATTTCAATCGTTTGACAAGTTTTATGGCAGATTCAACTGCACGCTTGGCATAATCGATCCGTTCATTCGCTTCGAGGCGGGTCATGCCGGGCCCGGAGATGCCGAGCGTGACGGGTTTGCCGAACTCAAGCGAGAGGTCGATGATCTTTCGGGCAGCGTGCTGGACCACAATCTCGTCGTGCTGGGTGTTGCCCTCGATGACACAGCCAATGGTAACGACGGCATCGACTTTTCCGTTCGTCAGCATTTTCTTAATCGCAAGCGGCATATCATAGGCACCGGGCACGTAG
>JBAVWM010000341.1:0-2302 GCA_049697815.1 Methanoregula sp.
CATTAGAACAGATACTTCGGCGGAGAAGTATAAATACGTGGCGAAATCCAGTAAAAACAGTACTTGAAAGAAAATCATGCTTGATTTTATTTCAAACAGAAGTGTTCATTCAATTTTATCGTAATTACTCTCTTCCTGTTCTTTCCTTATACGAACCTTTCCAGCCATTGAGATCTGTCAACAGAATGCTGAGGTGAATCTCACCTTACAACATCTTTATTATCATGAACATTGTTGTGGTACTTGGATAACGCATGGTCAATATAGGGTTTATGATTGCTGGTGTTTTAGGTGCGGTTGTTGGAATATTTCTTCTCGCACCGAGTACGTACGTAGGTACAGTTCTGGGAGCGATGTTTCTTCTTGGGGGAGTAGGGGTATTCCTCATGGGCTTGTTGAGGCGATAGGTCTGTAAAGCAAGCAATACAGTAGTATGTAAGAAAATCCTCCATTGCATCAATTCTCTGTGAACGACAGTTTTAGTATTAATATCATCTCCTTGTGGGAAAAGTGAAAAATATGGGCAGGATTCCCCTTCGATCGGGAGTATTGTTGGCAGTATGTATCCGGTTCATAATCCCGTAGTATGTCCAGGAATAAAAAGGAAAAAAATCAGTTGTACGTCCTGAATGGTACGTAATCGTCGAAGATCTTAACCTTGGTTCCCTGAGGGTCGGTTGCCCATACTTCTGCCCGGTCATGGTTTTTATCGGTGCCGTCCAATGAGACGAAATCGCCGACTTCCAGGGGTTTAGGAATAATTCCTGTTTCGACAATACCATCGGTCCTGGTGACTTTGACATCAATCTGCTGGATAAAGCTGAGCCCCTGGCCGCCACGGACGGTGGTGATTATCTGTGGATCCGGAGCATAACCATTGCTTTCGACTTCTATCTCAATATCCCAATAGGAAGGAAGGGTCTGGGTTGGTCCCGGCGTCGAAAAAACGGCTGTTGGCGATGCCGGTGTAGCTGCAGCGGAGGTAACCGCAATGGTTGGCGTTGGTGTTCCCGTGGTTTTTGCGGGTTGAGTGCACCCTGCTGCCAGAACAAGCACAACGCAGAGCACAAGTGCTGAGGTTATTACCAGTATCTTTTTCATACCTGATAATTACCTCAAGGGTATTTTATAATTGTGCCTTTTGAGCGTGGAATATGACAGTTCTTATTCCCGGAACGGGAATCAAAGATTACTGATATTGGTTTTATGAAAAAAATTGATATTTTGTATAAAGACATCTGCAGGAAATATTTTCCCCGCTGAAAAACCCTGGTCATTTACGTATAATCAAAAATGGATGAATTCCGGATTTTGTAATGCCAGTCTGAAAAATATGTTCTTTGGTGCTCCCAACCCTCTCCTTATCATCCATGAGATTTGTCATGCGGTCTCAACGTATGGACATGGGACCAAGTGGCAGAACCGAATGCAACAAGCTGCTGAAACGGCTTCACGATATGATCCCGGACTTTCGGAAAAAATCAAGATTCAGGTTGGGAGGTATCGAAATATTCAGCACAACCCACAAGAAGAAATAAGGTCTTTGTATTTACGTATCGACGATACTTTTTATCACCTCTATCCTGAAAGGGGAAGAAATATTGGTAAAGCGATTACGGTAATTGATGATAATCGGGTTCTCAAAGATTTATTACCTGAAATGGGTTACCGAAAAGAGTGGGACGACATAAAGTACGAGAAAATGTTGAAACGTGAAAAGGAAATTGCCGATACAATCAAGAATTCTTCTTCCTCTAAACGCAATCTTACCTGATATAAATTCGACCAGATGAGGTTTACGAAAATTCGTAAAAAAACAGACAAAGTCAGTGCTTGTTTTTCCTTATGAACAATCTTCTCTCATTTCGCACCCTCCAGAAAAGCCTGCATTGACGTCATGAACTGGTCCGGGCATTCCTCCTGAGGGACATGCCCGCAGTCTTTCAATACCACCAACTCCGCTCCGGGTATTTCCCTGGATAACTGCATGCTCTGATCGGTGGGCACAATCCGGTCGTCATCACCGGTGACGACGAGCACCGGCATCGTTAGATTTGCGAGGCGCTCGGAATAACTGACTGGATTCCGTGCAATGGTGAACTCGTAGAGCGCTTTATCCCAGTTGTCAGCATTGAGGGGTCTCCGATACCCCTCATACACTTTCGGTTCGATCCTGGAGGGATCATGCCATGCCATCCTGATGGTGTCATTTCCCATATCACCGGCGATAGTACGCACCAGCAGAGGAGCGAGGTTTCGTATTTGTGGTAAGGCCATGAGAGATACTGCCCATTGAGGGACT
>JBAVWM010000342.1:0-1774 GCA_049697815.1 Methanoregula sp.
CAGTAAGATATGTCTTACATCATTCCATAAGAGTCTTTGTGTAGGACGTTGTAGTGCCGGGAGGGGTATCCGTGAGTCTTTCGCTGTCTTCACCCGGGAATGTTTCCGGTTCTGATGAGGGAATGGCTGGGTTGTCCGTTGACGATCTTTTTGTACCCGTGCGACCCCCTCCTGAGATAACCAGCTATCCGGTCTGCTCATTGCCGGCAACCGACCTTCGGAAAACCGTATCGTTTTCCTGCAATTCCCTGCGAAAAAAGTAAAGGGGATGGAGGGGGTCGCATGGGTACATTTGTATTTCCCGGGTTGGTGGATGGGTGGCAATTGTGAAAAATCACGGTGGTGATTCCTGTCGGCTCCCGTATTCAGCGGAACGGAAATGTACCTGCCCGACCCCTCTTCACCCCCTCACCAGGTCGTTCGGCCGCCACCATTTAACCCCTCCATGGATACAGTGTACTTAGTATGTGTCGTTTTACAGATCTTTTCACTAAGATTACTAATAATAAGATGATATTGCGATGAATGGCCGCCGCCCCCGAAGGGACGCCCCCGCGGCGGATCAGGGAGTATCGAATACGATTCAGGCTTACTCACATACATAAAGCAATCACCAGAACCAGTTCATTCATAGTACGGGTGGCATAACAGCCGGGACAGGCCGGGTATCTTTTCCCCGCAACACTTATTACCCAACCCTAACCATATTATAAAGCACCATTCATGGAGCAGCGACTATCCGCTGCGAGTGTCTGTAAAGATGCGAGATTCCTCTGTTGAGGTAGCCAAGCCAGGTATGGCGCAGGTTTGCTAAACCTGTGTCCCCTTGGGACTCGAGGGTTCAAATCCCTCCCTCAGCGCTCAAAAGAGAAAATCTCACACATCGAGGGGATTGGATGGCTCAGGAAGAAGACATAAAATACTTTGTAAGGGTTGGAACCACCGATCTTGACGGCACCAAGTCCGTCAGGGTTGCCCTGACCGGCATCAAGGGCGTCGGCCGGCATACCTCTACGGTTATTTCCCGTATGGCAAATGTCGACGAATACGCTACCCTTGGACGCATGGACGAGGCATCGGTCAACCGGCTTCGCGTAGCTGTTGAACAATACTCCGGTAAGATCCCATCGTGGATGGCGAACCGTCCCAAGGACGTCTATACCGGTGAGGCCAGGCACCTCCTTGGCGCTGACGTCGCCCTTGCAAAGGACGAGGACGTCAACCTCATGCGGAAGATCCGCTGTTACCGGGGGATCCGCCACGAGACCGGCCAGAAGGTCCGCGGCCAGCGCACCAAGTCCACCGGCAGGACCGGAACGACCGTAGGTGTCAAGAGGAAGACCGCGGGAGGCGCTTAAATCCATGGCATACCCAGGCAAGAACTCTAAGTCCTACCAGACCCCCAAGCGCCCGTGGGAGAAGAGCCGTATCGAGGCAGAGACCCGTCTCGTCATTGAGTACGGTCTCCGGAATAAGCGCGAGGTCTGGAAAGCCCAGGAGCACCTGCGGAAGTACCGCAAGGCGGCCCGCAACCTGCTGGCCCTCGGGGCCAACAGTGCGCACAAGGATCTCTACGACACTAAAAAGGAGGAGCTCATCGGCCACCTCCAGCGCGCAGGTCTCCTCGGCCCCGATGCGAACATCGATGATGTCCTCTCGCTCAAGGTCCAGACCCAGCTCGAACGCCGTCTCCAGTCCGTTGTGTACCGCAGGGGACTCGCCCGGTCACCGAAACAGGCCCGGCAGCTGATCACCCACGGTCATATCGCTATTC
>JBAVWM010000343.1:0-7059 GCA_049697815.1 Methanoregula sp.
GATCAGGGAACTCCTTTCAACGAGATTTCATCGGCCAGCGATGACCGGATCACCCGTGATTACATGGATTACGAGCAATTTGACCAGAACCCCTCCCCTGCAACAGCTGCAGTAAAAAAAGTGAAAGAAAAATTACTAAAACGTGCAGAGAACGAAAAATCCCGAGTATCCCTCGACTGGATTGATTGACTAAAAAACCTGATGGACTCGACGGGATTTGAACCCGTCAAATCGCGAGTGCTCTGCCCTTCGAACCCGGCAAGACCTTGCGGTCTTGGGAAAATTGTACAGGAAAAGGAATGGACTCGACGGGATTTGAACCCGTGGCCTTCACGTTGCAAACGTGACGATCTACCCCTGATCTACGAGCCCGCAGCTGCCGGTTGCGGCATACTATTTTTCAGCGGATTCCATATAGTTGTTACTGATCAAGTCGCCGCAAGACAGATGAAGGACGACAATCAACATTTCCTGACGCATTATGCCAAAGCTGATCATTGAACCGAAAAAGGCAAAGGATGGACAGATTGAGTATACCGTGAACTATCACGATCCCAAGAGCGACAACTCGTTCACCATCACGACAACGAATGATCTGAACGAAGCCCTGGACAAGCTGAAATCCACGCTCGTGAGCGAAGTTGAACTGATGCAGCAGAAGAAGTGATTGGCGCTGTCCCGGGCCGAAGAATGCTGATCCGTCCGCGGACCCACCGGTTGGGCCGGGGTCTCATACAAAGATATCCGCCGCCATAAGACTGCGTAAATTCGCTATCTATGTGTGCCCGGGCCGTTTCATCGGCTGTATGGATTGATCATGAGCATCCGGGGTCTTTTTTTTAAAAAAAATGGCTTTCAGGATACCAGTCACTCTTTCTTGGGAGGCTTGATGTGGGTAAAGATCGAGGCACCTGCTGCGATTATCGCAGTGATCACACCGATAATGGCTACGAGGACACTCGAGTTTTCGAGCAATCCCTTTGCCTCCGTAGGTTCGGCCGTGACCGGCATAACGGGGATGAATACCGTAACTATCGCGGTCGGGACCGTAGTAGGTGCTGCCGCGACCAGGTTTATGGGCTGGAGCGTGCCATATCCCAGGGTCGTCTCTCCCGCTACGACATAGATCGATCCCTCATAATCATAGTACCCGCTCATCGTTAGCCGGAGTATGTGATTTCCCCCCGGTATGCTATTCACCTTACCCGGGGTTGTCCCTACAAAGTTGCCATCGATCAGGATATTGGCCCCGGTCGGCGAGGAGGATACCATAACATTGCCGGTTGGTCCCGTCTCTACGGGTGACCGCGTGGGATTCGCGGTTGGTATTTTGGATGTCGGCTGGGTAATTATGGCCGTGGTTGTCGGGATAGCGGTGGTTCTCTTTGGTGTAACAACGGTTGTCTGCGTGGCTGTCGGTTCCGGCAGTAATCCCAGGATCATCCGGTGGATGACGGTATCAGCAGTAGTCCCGTCCATATAGGAGGGAACGGGTGCAGTGGTCCACTCAACAACGTAGCCTTTGCCATATTTCCCGTAGAGTAGTGCCGGCATACCGGTATCATAGTTCAGCACCGTGTAAGTACCGGAGTTTGCAATGACCTGCTCCTTATCAGGTGCTGTTCCCTGCAGATCGAACTTGGTTGGCAGCTGGGCAAAGACCGCTTTCGTAACTGCAGAGTTTGGATCAGATACTTCAAGGTACTGTCCGCCCGCTGTGGTGCCGCCATTGGATGCAGGGAGGCTCTTGTCGAACAACTGGTTGCACGGGTAGGTCACGACCAGGATCTTCCCCCCTGCCACGGCGGCCTCGATCTTTGCCGCGGTTGCCGGGGAAAAGGTGGCTTCACCTCCGAGAATGATCGCGTCAACGGAAGGCTGTACAAACTGATCTATATTGCTGTCGAGGTCGGATCCCGCGGATCCCGGAACCGACCGCACGACCACTACAGAATTAGGGTGGAGTGCCGGATCGAACCCGGCATTAGTACCGTATATGGCTATATTGTAAGCACTGACCGGCAGAACGATGATGAGTAGTATAAGGAACACAGTAACTGGTATGACAGATGATCGGCGTCTGCGTGGCATTCATTACTCCCAAAAGCTGGATTCTTGTAAATAGTTACATTGTGGTGATAAGGGATAAATCCGTTTTGTCCAGAAGCGTGATCCGTCGCCGGAAAACGACCGGAATAAACCGTTTTGCGGCATTCACGCGTTCACGATCCGGGTCTGCCAGCCCGTCATCTGGAATAATGGCAGAAAAACTGCTATGGACCCGGCGGGATTTGAACCCGCGGCCTCTACGTTGCGAACGTAGCGATCTACCCCTGATCTACGAGCCCGCTTCTGATGTGGTTAATAGATTCTGATCCGATGGAATATAGTTGTTGGTGTTACCCGTCGGGCAAAAAAAGGTCAGAGAATAATCTCGATATCGAGCTTCTCCGCAAGTTCCTTGTACCTGTTCCTGATGGTTACTTCAGTGACACCTGCAACTTCGGCAACCTCGCGCTGGGTGCGGCGCTCGCCTCCGAGAATGGAGGAGATGTAGATAGCTGCTGCGGCAACACCGGTGGGGCCTCTGCCGCTCGTCAGTTCCCGCTCGCCGGCTTGACGGAGGATCTCCACGGCACGGCTCTGTACCTCTCCCTTGAGGGTGAGGCCTGAACAGAAGCGCGGCACGTAATCGATAGGAGACGTCGGGAGGAGCTTTAAGCCCAGCTCCCGGGAGATAAACCGGTAGGTCCTGCCAATCTCTTTTCTGGAGACACGGGACACCTCTGCAATCTCGTCGAGTGTACGGGGCACACTGCACTGGCGGCAGGCGGCATAGAGTGCGGCTGCTGCAACACCTTCGATACTCCGGCCGCGGATAAGGTTCTTGTCAACCGCGTCACGGTATACCACGGCGGCAGTCTCGCGGACGTTCCGAGGAAGACCCAGTGCTGAGGCCATCCGGTCCAGTTCAGAGAGAGCGAACGCAAGGTTCCGCTCGGTCGCATTGCTGACCCGTATACGCCGCTGCCACTTGCGGAGACGGTAGAGCTGGGCGCGGTTCTTGGAGGAGATCGCCCTGCCGTACGAGTCCCGGTTGCGCCAGTCGATCATGGTCGATAGGCCCTTATCGTGGATGGTAAAGGTCATCGGGGCGCCGACTCTTGACCGCTTCATCCGCTGATCATGATCGAAGGCACGCCATTCGGGGCCGCGGTCGATGAAGTCATCATCGATGACAAGCCCGCAGCTCTGGCAGACCAGTTCTGCACGCTCGTAGTCATGGACGAGCTGCCGGCCACCACACTCAGGACAGACGGTCTCTGTGTGGTTCTCGGCTTTTTTCTCATGTTCTTTCTGCTTTGTCCGTGTCTTGAGCGCCTCACGCTCAGACTGGAGGACTTTTAACTTTTCAACTTCCTGCATCCACATTCACCAAACTGGAAAGGTATTTTGTTCTGATTGCGCGGGACCGTTAGTTCCGGTGTAGGTCGTTTATCGTGCGAAGAGCTTCTCATCAGGCCGGATGGAACATTTCTCCCGGCAGAGGACTGTTGCATAGGGAGCTTTCACGTTGCCGAAAAGATCCAAGATCTTTCCGACCGGTTTCATCCTCCTGTCCATCACTTCACTGTATAACGGCGGGAGCTGGGCGGCATCACACTGGATAATGAGCATCCTGTTACCAATGGTACTCATCGCTCGACCAACAACCTTCACACAACAACCCCGGAAATGCGATTAACGCTGAATTAATTTAGTAATCTATTTATGTGAGACAGAGTAGTATTTAAGTCTTGCGTGAAAGTATAAATAGAAATTTTAGGAAATGAGGAATTGGTCGATATTTAAAGATATGACCTGTCGGCATTCCATTTCGGTCAGTCCGGCTCCCTTGGCAACGATAAATTTCGCGCGCTCGTCCAGAAGATCCCCTGGCGCATGCGCGTCTGAGTTGACAACCAGCTGGCACGCGGCTTCGCGGGCGATCCGGACAACATGACCGTTTGTCCGGTTATGACCGCCGCGGGACGTGAGCTCGAGTCCAATGCCGTTTTTTGCTGCCCGCTTTGCATCCTCGATCGTGATCAACCCCGGGTGGGCGAGTACGTTCACGTCTTTACAGCTGCAGGCTGCATGGTTGGTGCCGGCAGCGACCGGCTCGACCGGGGTCTCTCCATGGACCACGACGATGTCTGCCCCGGCCTTTTTTGCCTTCCCGGCAAGGACGGCGATCTGTACCGGCGGGACATGGGTAATCTCAACACCGCAGAGCAGCTTGACACCGAACAGCTGTGCCGATTCCCGGACAAGCGTAAGCGTTTCGATGACCGGCACAGCATTTGAGGTATCGACATGGTCCGTGATGGCAACGGTAGAATACCCAAGCACTGCCATCCTGCGGATCAGTTCAATGGGGAGCATTTCTCCGTCAGAGTGGATGGAATGGGTGTGCAGGTCGTAGGGGCCGCTCATTTTCGGAGCTCCAGTTTCTGGGCCACCTTTTTGATGAGTGCCTCTTTCCCTTCCGTCCATTCAGCCACGACCCTCCCTTCCCGTCGTGCCCTGTATGCGGGGTGGTGTTTTTCCTCCACGCGGTACTTCACGCCGGCACGTTTCAGTGCGCGCTCAAGGTCGGCAATTACTGGTGCCTTGATCCCGAGACTTTTTCTGACCCGCCGCCCTTCCACGCGGGAATATCCTGCATTGAAATAGCAGGGATACAGTATGCGCTCGCCCTCTGCCATTGCAGGATAGTTTGTGGGTCAAGGTATAAACAGTGTACGCTCGAAACCTAAGAGTATGCACCATATCGACGTCCGGCTTGAGAAGGATGTCTACGACGCCAACAATACGCTTGCAGACAATAACGCCAGGCACCTGAAGTCCCACAATGTCAGGGCATTCGACCTGCTCGGGGCGATCGGCTCCGGGAAGACCGCCCTGATCGAACGCCTTGTTCCGCTTCTTGAAAAGAAAGGGCTCCGGGCCGGGGCGATTGCTGGAGACGTGTATGGGGACGACGACTTCAAGCGAATCATCGCGCTGGGCATCCCGGCGTTCAACGCCAACACCGGAAAGGAATGCCACCTTGATGCCCACCTGGTCGAACATGCCATCGATCACCTCCCACTCGATCAGATCGATATCCTCTTCATCGAGAACGTGGGCAACATGGTCTGCCCGACTGATTTCCGGCTCGGTGCCGAAAAAAGGATCGTGGTCGTCAGTTCAACGGAAGGGGATGATGTCGTGAACAAGCACCCGATGATGTTCCGGGACTGCACGATCGGGGTCATCAACAAGGTCGATCTCGCACCCCTTGTCGGGGCGAACCTTGACCGCATGCAGAAGGACATCGCACGATACAATCCTGGAATGCCGGTATTCCGGACGAACCTGAAGACTGGGGATGGCGTCGTGGCATTGCTTGATGCCATTCTCTCATAGTGAGAAGCAGACACCCGCCAGTCCCTGTTGGTCTGGCAGGAGAATGAATGTAATCGGGAAATACTATAAATAATCCTGAAAGGAATATATAGAGCACCATCTTCGGGAGTGATTCCCGAAGAAAAAATGTGAGGAGTAACACTATGCAGTGGCAGGCAGAATCCGTACGAAAAGTAACCGGTGGCAGGCGCCGTCCGGCACAAAAGAAGCGCAGAGCAGAGATCGGTGGTGCACCGGCAGACACCCATATCGGTGAGACCCGGACCCGGATCATCCGAACGTTCGGTGGCAATCACCCTGTCATTGCGCTCCGGGCCAGCTACGCCAACGTAACCAACCCCAAGAATGGCGAGACCAAAAAAGTAAAGATCGAGACCGTGGAGAAGAACACGGCAAACCCGAACTACGTTCGCCGGAACCTGCTCACCAAGGGCGCTGTCATCAAGACCGAGATCGGCAGCGCCCGCATCACGAGCCGCCCGGGTCAGGATGGCATCATCAACGCACTGTTACTCGAATAACCCATATCATACAACACTTTTCTGTCGCGTTTCAGCGAAATTTCATACCTGCAGTAATTCATCTCAGCAATCTTTTTTCTTCCAGAGTCGCTAAATGTCTAGCTATGCGGAGGATCTGTTATCGTTTCCCCCAGCGGGTGGATCTCTCGTTTGCCATGGGCATGCCCTTTCACGAGACACTGAACTATATCGCCAGTCTGGACAACGAGGAATCGACCAAGACCACCGGGAAGGAACTGGTGAAGGTTAAATTAAAAATCCGGATTGCCGTTGACCGGGCAACATTCGGGGAGGTTACACCGGATATGCTCCGGCCAGGTCTCATAACCGAGGCAGTTGACCTGCAGGTTTCCGTACTGGCACTCGCCCTGCGCGGGGGTAACAAAGTCCCGATTGCCAATGATATCTTTTATCTCCGACTGACGGACCAGGTGTCGCGGACGGATATCGATATCGCCAAGGAAGGGCACGGCGAAGGCCTTGATGCCCTTGATATGAAAAATATCCTCCTGGGTGCCAAGAAGTGACCCTCCGGCTGGCCATTGCTGCCCCGTTCAAGCATACCCGAAAAAACGGGATGCGGAAGAACGAGCTCGTGTATTATTACGCGCTCGACCGGAAGTGGATGAGCACCGAGCAGGCAAACCTGCTTCTGAAACGGGCAGAAGAGGAGGGGCTTCTCAGCCTTGAAAACTGCCTGTACTCCCCCCGGTTCGATATTGCCGGATTGACCCTTCCTGTCGGGTTCAAACCCACCTCCGGCATCTTCGAACGCCATGATCCTGTCCAGGACCTGATCGGGAGAATAGCACGTGCACGCTCCCTTGAGGAAACGGATGTCGTGGCAGAGATGAACCGGATCATTAGGGAAAATTACGATATGCACCTCCTCCCTCCCGCCGCGCTGGTCCTGCTTGCCAGGAGCTACGGTGTACCGTTTGACGATCTTCTGGATGCGCTCAAGGGTGCGGCAAAAAAGTGAGCGGGTCTGGCATTCCCTCCTGTACAGGAAAAACCCGCTCGGGATACAACCCTCCCCGCGATAACAAAGTATTTCGCCCATTTCTTTATTACATTTCTTCAGTCA
>JBAVWM010000344.1:0-2146 GCA_049697815.1 Methanoregula sp.
GGTTCCCCAGTTCATCGTTGTGGCCCTCGTCAAATCTTCCCGAACCGCCGATCACATAGGCAGCAGCCATGTAACCGGGTTTTACCGGGTGGGAGAACCGCGCACCCGGTTCAAGGGACACATCGAGGTACTCGGGGTCCGCCATGATATCGCGGACCGGGCCGGTGACACCACCAATCTTTCCGCAGATAACCCGGACACTCACGCCCCCCGGCAGGGTGACGCTGGGGATTGCATCGGCCTTGATCTCCTGGTACCGCGGGTCCATCATCTTGTGAGCCCGGGGCAGGTTGACCCAGAGCTGGAACCCTCCCATACGGCCATCGACCGGTTTGGGCATCTCCTGGTGGATAATGCCGGAACCTGCCGTCATCCACTGGACACCTCCGGCGTCGACATTGCCCGAATGGCCCATGCTGTCGCCGTGTTCGACGGTCCCCTCCAGCATGTAGGTTACCGTCTCGATCCCCCGGTGCGGGTGCCAGGGAAAACCGGCCAGATAATCCCTGGGCCGGTCTGCACGGAAGTCATCGAGCATCAGGAATGGATCAAAGTCCGGGATCTCGTTATAGCCGAACGCCCGGTGGAGCCGGACGCCGGCCCCCTCCATTGTCTCACGGGAGAGAGAGATCTTTACAATCGTTTTAGCAACCGGGGACATAGGTTGTGACATAATATGAAGAAAGGGAGATTAAAGGTATGGGAAATGACAGTCCTCCTCCATACGGATTTAACCGGGAATATCGAACGCACGGTATCCTGATTTTCCGGCCAACCCCCAGCCTCTCAGGCACGGATTCAATCAATGCTGTACATGGCTCCCATCGCAGAACGGCTTGTTGTGCGATTTCCCGCACCGGCAGAGGGTGACCCGGTTCCTGACCGTGTAGGGTTTCCCGTCGGCGGACACAACAGGGATTCCGCCCCGCACCCAGAGTGGCCCGTGTTCGCCCTTTGCAGGATATTCGATGACAACAATAGACTTTTCCAGGACCGGCTCGACCAGCTCCCCGCTCCTCAGATCCCGGATCACAAGCCGGCCGGACGGGCAGTTGCAGGCCTCTTCGATTGCCGTGTCCCGGGCTTCCTTAATATCCGAATGTTCCGTGAGGTTCCAGATCCCGCCGGCCCGCATGCAGAACCGGGCATGGACGCAGAGCCCGTGATAATCGGTAAGCTCCAGCTCCGGGCCACGGATTATCTCCGGGTGACTGAGGTAGGGTTCGTTCCCGGCAGTTTCGGTACCATTGAAGCGGGTCTTGGCATGGGTCCCGTCGCAGAACGGTCTGTTCTCGGAATGACCGCACCTGCACAGGGCGCATTCCTCTCTTACGGGATACCGGTCAACGATCTTCCAGGTCCGGCAGTACCCTTCATTATCATTGCATATCTCCGCAACAACTATCGGAACGCCCCCGGTCACGATATAGGGACCGTTTTTCGCTACGGTGATCTTCATGGAATCGTTTTTTGTTTCCTGAGGTTTTTTTATTGTTTCTGCCATGGTCGTATCTTCCCAAACATTTAAATTTGGACAAGCACGTCATTGCCATCTATTTTGACTTCGTAAACCGGCTGATCGTACGTCCTGATCATACTCTGACTCTCCGCTAATCGCCGGAACATCTGCGTCATCTCTTTCCGGATATCTTCGGGACACCGTTCGAACATTTTGGCAGCCCCGCCAGTCTCCAGCTGAGGCCAGGATAGTAATTTTCCTGTGGTTACGTCAAATCCTGAAAAATGCATGGGGCAGGTGACAACCGTACCCTGAAGTGGTCCGGTGGAGAGTCTGGCATTCTCATGACCACACCGGTCACCGATTGCGTAGAATCTACCACTGATATCCGCGATGCATATCTCTTTTCCGCCGGCTTCAATATGTTTCATGGATCCGGCAGGAATCTCGCTTACCTTTGTAACTTCTGCAAAACTCATAGCTCAATCCACCATGAATCCCGGTTCGTAACAATTGTCGGATGATTTTTTTTCCCTGTCATGGGTGCTCGCCGTCTTTTCATGGTCGCACAATATTTGCATGAAAACGGGTATGGGGGAGGCGATTATTACAACCCCCCACCCTCCTCCTCCTCCTCCTTACGAAACCGTCTCCGTGATAGAGGCTCCCCGGCTCTCACATCAGGCC
>JBAVWM010000345.1:0-4453 GCA_049697815.1 Methanoregula sp.
GATTACTTAAAGGTAATCAAATAAGAAAGACAGGGATTACGGGCGTTCACAATGTGAATTGGGGGAATAATCTCCTTTTATTAAAAATGGGATCGAACGGGTTCCGGATCAGAGCCCGGTATATTCAAGGAATACAAGAAACCCGATCATCAACGCTTCCATGAGGACGATGACAACCCAGAGGTTCAGGTTCAGGAATTCCGGCACGGTCACTGCGGGAAAGGGCCCCCGCACGAGAAAACGCTTCAGGTCCGGGTAGAGTCTTGCGAAAAACCCGGCCCCGATCAGCATCCCGACCATTCCCCCGAAAAGGGCATCCAGTGCCCCCGTTCCCACCGCGCCGGCAACCGTCCCCGGGCAGTACCCGAGCAGGGCAAAGCCTGCCCCGAAGATCAGGCCCCCGACAACATTGGAGCCCAACGCGCCGTGCGCTGCATGGAGGTTTGCAAAGCCAAAGTGTTTCAGGAGGTGGAAGGCGATCATGCCGACGATGACTGCCGAGAGCATCAGTTTGAAGACGGTAAAATCGGTGAGCAGGAGCTGGCCCTCAATCACCCCGTAATCAGTGACTCCGCCTTTCTGGAGCAGGAACCCGAACAGGATACCGGTGACAAGGCCGAGCACGACCTGTGTCCGGCTGCCCGAACGGATCGCGGCAAGGGACGTCATGCCAAGGCCACCCCGATGACCCGGTACAGGAACATGGCAACGGCAATCCCCCCGATAAAGAAGCAGGCCGCCGTGATGATGCTGGCTATCGAGAGCTGGATCGAGCCGCTGATCCCATGTCCGCTCGTGCACCAGCCGGCCCAGCGTGCCCCGAAACCTAGCAGGATTCCCCCGGCAAGGGCAACGGCTACCCGGAGGACTGCACTATTTCCGAAGACCGATGCCCACAGGGCTGGTACCCAGATAACCTGGAATGTACCGGAAAGAGATGATGACAGGAATGCCCCGATAATGATCCCCGGGATGATCATGAATGCCCAGTCCACCTTCGGCACGATGTCCTGGTAGTACTCCATTGCCAGGGTCTTTTCCGCGCTTATCATCTTCCCGATCAGCCCCCGGGCCTTGACGAACGCCGTCGAGCACCCGAGGGGCCGGTCCGCGAAGACGAATGCAAGGCAGCTCACGATACCAATACCGGCGCCAGCGATATAGGGCGACCATCGTGCCATTGTCAGGAACTCAAACATCGTACCAGCCTCCTGCCACACCCGGGGCAGGTATACATCGTATTTTTCCGGTCTGCGGATTAAATTTTCGCTCAATCCATTGCCCTACGGGACTGTTTTTCCCCAAAATAAATCCAAAAAAACAGTCCGGAAGGAAGGCTGGAATATCCTTATGAGCCGATATTCCAAAGTACAATTACGAAAGGGCAGATTGTCCCACAGGACTGCCCAAACAAAGGAATCTGGTGCATACATGGATTTTGCAGAAATGCTTGGCGATGCCTTTGCCTATACCCGGGAAGGCGTCTGGGGAAACAGGAACCGTTGGCTGAACCTGATCCTGGCAGTCATCTGCCTCGGCATCCCGTTCAACGGGTATATCATGCGGGTGTACCGGGGGGCGACACCGGCGCCGGAAGTCGACCAGTGGGGGACGCTCTTTGTCGACGGGCTGAAACTGCTGGCCGTGGGAATTGTCTATGCAATCCCCATCCTGATCCTCTGGGTGCTCATCTACGGGACCATGTTCCTGGCCATCTCCGGCGGGAGCATGGACGGGAATGCAATGGCAGCCTTTGCACCGAACATGCTCCTGATGCCGCTGTTCTACATTGTGGAGATCGCCATCGCGATCATCACGCCGGTTGCCTCCATACGCTTTGCCCGGACCGGCATCTTTGCCGAGGCCTTCCATCTCAGCGCTATCTTCGAAACAATCGGGAAGATCGGCTGGCTCAACTACATCATCGCCATCATCCTCGTATCCATCGTGGTCAGCATCCCAATCCTTGTCCTGGTCTTCGGGTTCATCCTTGTCGGCGGCGTATCCCTGTTCATGCTGAAAGAGGCAGGCGTTTTCGTGTTCATCGGCCTGCTTCTGCTGATGGTCCTACTTATCCTTGTCCTTGCCCCCCTCTTCGGGGTGTTCCAGGCACGATACATGACCCGCCTTTACGACAGCACTGCTCCGGCTGGAGCGGAATCATAACTTTTTTACACCAGCGATCATCCGGATTGCACCAAATATTCCTGACAACGGGGGTGCCGGCCAACAGGATGAGCAGACTGGAGAAGAATCCAAAGAGATTCTTCGATATGTCAAATCTCATCAGAGATAAGACAGTTGAAGAGTCATCAGGCTCTTCGATTCTGATGGTGCAAGACGGGGGTTAGATTCACTCATACCGTTTTTATCAGTGCAAAAAAAGGAAAATGGGATTACCCCGGGACAAGGCACCTGTTTTTACGGGGAGATCACCGTATCGGTGGTTGCAACCCATTCAGTAACGCCATTCTCGTAGTGGTAGACCGTGCCATACCGTTTCCCGTCAAGCGTGATGATCTTCCGGGGGTTTGTTCCCGTATAGCGGTCGGCCGGGTAGAGGTAGACCGGTTTTAAGGTCACGTTCGCCCCGCCCATACCGCCGGCATCATAGGCATATTCCTGGGTGTCCGGGTACCGGAGGATGACCTGCACCGACTGGTACACACCGTCATCGACCATAACGTTTCCCCGGAACTCGTACACGGTCCCGGTGGAGGGATCCATCCCGAAATAGTCAACCTGGATCCGTGCGATCTCCCCCACCGGAAGCAGGGTCGCAGGAGTCATTGTCTTGACCGGGGATATGGGCTCCGGGGCCATGAGCGTAGTCTGCGGGGTTGGACCGGGAGCGGAACAGCCGGAGAATGCCACCAGCCCGGCAAGGATGAGAAGGAGAATACCGGTTGTTTTCAGATTCATCACTTCCGGTTGCCCCGGGGAATTATTGAACATTGCGTTTACGGCGATTCATGCGGCCTCGTCCTGCCGGGGTGCTTTCCTCCTCCAGATACATACCGGGAGGAAGGCAGGAAGCGACCTGCGGAGGTTGCTGACCCGGTCCGGGAACAGCCGGTCATTCCTCACCACCGTCTGGCTTTACTGCCCGCAACCCGTTACCGATTGCGAGAAGTTCTGACGCCTCATGAAAGACCACCGCAGCCGTTACACCAAGGATACCTGCAAGAGCTGTGGGGATAAGTATGGCAAGTACCGCGATGGAGAAGACGATATTCTGGTTGGAGACTGCCAAGGCTTTTTTCCCGAACGCGATGGCTTCCGGTACCTTTGATAAGTCATCGGCCATCAGCGCAACGTCAGCTGCTTCAATCGCCGCATCTGTCCCGATTGTCCCCATAGCGATACCAACGGTGGCCTTAGCGAGTGCCGGGGCATCGTTGATACCGTCACCAATCATCACGACAGCGCCATATTTTTCCTTGAGCGATTCGATAGCGGCAGTCTTGTCTTCCGGTTTCAGGTCTGCCCGTATATCATCGATCCCGAGATCGGTGGCTACCGCCCGTGCCGTAATCCCATTGTCACCGGTCAGCATGATCGTCACTATCCCCATCGCATGGAGTGCTTCGATCATAGCTTTTGCATGCAGCCGCACCTGGTCCTGCACCGCGATTATACCAAGGATCTTCTCCTTTGTTCCTACGAATATTACCGTTTTGCCTTCGGCTCGGAGTAAGCTGAGCTGGCGTTCAGTGTCTGCTCCCTGCGTTATTCCCGTAAAGAAATCCGGTTTGCCTGCATAGTAGGTCGTCCCGCCGATAGTTGCGGTCGCCGCCTGCCCCGGAAGAGCACACGCATCCACCGCTTCAAACGGCCTGATGCCATCAGTCTCAGCGTGCTTCACGATTGCCCGGGCGAGCGGGTGATCCGAGCAGCGTTCAACGGTATATGCGATACGGAGGACCCCGGTCTCATTACCATTCAGCGGGATGATGTCGGTCACTGCCGGTGTGCCTGTTGTAAGCGTCCCGGTCTTGTCGAATGCGACTGCCTTTGTCTTCCCAAGGTTCTCAAGATGGATGCCCCCTTTAATAAGAATACCGTGCCTGCCCGCGGAACCAATACCCGCGGCAACGGCGACCGGTGTGGACATGACCAGTGCACACGGGGCTGCTGCAACGAGGAGCACTACCCCCCGTATGGCGAGATCGTTGAACGGAATACCGAAGAACGGGGGAACGACAATGATAATGAGCGATACAAAAAGAACCGCCGGGGTATATTTCCGCCCGAACCGATCGATAAAGGCCTGAGTCTTTCCCTTCTGCTCCTGCGCTTCTTCGACCAGGTGGATCATCTTTGTGAGGGAATTGTCCTTGAACGTGGCCGTTGCCCGTACCTCCAGGGCACCATCGATGTTGAGCGTTGCAGCAAAGACTTTTGCGCCCTCCTGTTTTTCCACAGGTACTGATTCCCCGGTGACCGCGGATTC
>JBAVWM010000346.1:0-9348 GCA_049697815.1 Methanoregula sp.
GTTCCTGGCTGGGCGAGTGGACGAGCAGGACATCTGCGTCACCGTTCTTGGCCAGTTCAATGGCCTTGCCGGTTCCCTGGGATGTGATTTTCAGCTTGACAGGGTACTTCGCCTCGAACTTGGGCTGGAGGTAGTCGAGGAGCCCGGTATCGTACAGGCTTGTGGTCGTTGCAATAACGAGGGTCTGGGGGGCAGCCGTTGTGGCTGCTGCCGTTGGTGCCCCTGTGGTGTTTGCGGCCGGAGCCTGGCTCGTGCATCCTGCAAAGCAGGCTGCAAGGAACAACATCATGAAAATCGTGGAAATTAATCCAACATGCACATCTCTTCTCATACTTATACCGGGATAAAGGTGGATAAGAACACTATTCAATGTTTCTTTTTGCTCTCTGTAAATAAAAAGACATTAATCAGTTGATAAACAACTGATATGCCAACAGATGCCGGCGGTCTGATAAAAAAAAGAAAACCTCTGACTCTGCTCAGGAATCATATTTTCCTGAGAATTTCCTCAAAAATTGGCGTTCCGAGAATCTCCCGGGATTCTTTTGGGTATTTCTCCTGCATCAGTTCGATCATTTTTCTGCTGCCTTTTGCAGTAGTGAGGATCCCCACACGTTCGGCCCGCGTGACCAGTTCCTCCTGCTCCATCATGGCAAAATATGGCAGCACATAGTAGTGCGGGACATCAAGGAACTCAGCAAGGCGCCGCGTTGTCGGGAACTTCATCCGGATGGTATTGTCAGTAAATGTGATGGTAATCGACCGCTCCAGCAGCTGGATGCGGACAGCGGCATCAAAGAGGACATCAACGGACAGGGCAGCCATGAGAAGTTCGCATACATGAATGGTATTGACAAGCTAATAGACGTTATTCATCACAATGCTGCTTTTACACCCTCACACCAACGAGCCCGGATCTTCTGCACGAAGATAGAGTAATGAGTGCGGAGTACCTTTCGACCGGTTCATCAAATCCGGGAAAGATCCGGGGGATCCTTATCGGGTTTTTTTGAGCAGTTCTTCAAAAATTGCCGTTCCGAGAATTCCTTCTGTCTCCTGCCGGTATTTTTCCCGCATCAGTTCGATCATCTTATGGCTGCCTTTTCTGGTAGTAACGATCCCTACTCTTTCTGCTCTTGTCACCAGTTCCTCGTTCTCCATCATGGCAAAATAGCGAAGAACGATATAATGCGGCATACCGAGGAATTCCGCGAGCCTCCGCGTGATCGGGAATTTTATCATAATGCTATGGTCGGCGGCAAAGGAAACGGTGATCGACCGTTCCAGCAGCTGGATACGGACAGCGGCATCAAAGAGGAGATCAACGGAAAGGTCAGTCATGGGCTTTTTACCGGATCAGGTACGAACGCACACAATGTCTCTATAAATCCAACGCGATCCTGCTGTTCAGCGCTGGCCGGAGTGCTCACCACGAAAAAATTACTTTTTCTTCTTATGTTCATCGGCAACCGGCTTCATGAACACGACTTCAGCCTTGACATCTTTTGCGATCTCTTCGATCTCAAATTTCCGGAAATGGGTTGCCTCAATCTGCATCTGTCCACCGGTAACGGCAACGATGCGGTACTTGGGCGATTCGACACCCTCGCCGACTTTCTGGCGCTCACGCACATAGATCTTCATCGTTTTTTCCTCCACGCCACAACGTACGCCCGCGGCCTATGATCCTGTGCCGGGGGATTTTGTGGCTCTGATATACCAATTGGTTTACGCGGACTTATACCTTTTGATGGTATAGTAACATTCGCTGATACCTCATGAAAAAGCGGTTTGAACTCCACAGCGGGCTGCAGGGCGAAACCCTGGTAAGAAAAGGGATGCACCGGAAGGGGGCTGAAACAGAACAGATCCGGATCACTCCGGAGATGAACGTCATCAAGATCGGCGGGCACGGCGCGATTGATTACGGGCGCGAAGTGATGCACCCGCTCTGCGAAGAGATCGGAAAACTTTCAAAGAAGAACCAGCTGCTGGTTGTTACCGGTGGCGGCGGGCGGGTTCGCCATATCATGGATATCGGCATGGACCTCGGCATGCCGACCGGGGTGCTTGCGGAACTCTCCGCCAAGATCAGCGAGCAGAACGCCATCATGGTCTCGATCCTCCTGTCCCCATACGGGGGGACCCGGATCCACACCGGGGATCTCCTTGAACTCCCGATGCTCCTCAAACTTGGCATGCTGCCGGTAATGCATGGCACACCCCCGTACGGTCTCTATGAACACCCGGCACGGTTCGACCAGATCCCCCCGCACCGCACCGACACCGGCGCGTTCCTGATTGCAGAAGTGCTCGGTGCAAAGAGCTGCATCATCGGGAAGAACGTGGACGGGCTGTACATGGAAGACCCGCGGAAAAATCCCGGTGCTGAGTTGATACAGGATATAACGGCTGCAGACCTGATCAGGCTCGATCTCGAAGACCTGGTCCTCGAACGGATGGTTGTCGATCTCCTCAGAACTGCGGTCAATATCCAGGAAGTTCGGATCATCAATTGCCACAAGCGGGGAAATCTTGAAAAGGCCGTCAACGGCCAGAATGTCGGGACCATTATCCGGGCTGAATAACCAAAAAAACCCTCTTTCTTATACGGTCTCCGCGGCTGCCCTTGCGGACAATTATGAGATTGCTGCCCGATAGGTATACAGGAGAACACAAGAGTACACAAATTTTTTTCTTGTACTTTTTTTCCCTAACACGAGGCTACACAGCAGCTCATCATCGAAACCGTTCATCCGACTGGAATGATCCTGCACGCTGCGAACTCTGTTCAAGCCATCCTGACGAGGCATCCGGGTACGAGTCGAATGCCGGCACATAGGGTTTCAGGTCAAGCAGCGGTGTCCCGTCAAGGATGTCCACGTCTTCAATAACCAGCGTGGTACCGTTCACCTCGATGAGCCGCACGGTCGAAAGCCCGATTGCGTTCGGGCGCCGTGGTGCCCGGGTTGCAAATACGCCGCGGGGAGTGGTGTCGAGGAACGGGGTAACCGTGAGCTGGTATGAAGGGCAACGATGGAATGTATAGATCAGGAAGAGATGGGAAAATCCTTCGAGATCTCTGAGCCCTTCAGCATATTCTTGGAAGATCCGGACACTCCCACGGATACCCCGTGCCCCGGTCGGCTGGATGGG
The DNA here is from genome assembly GCA_049697815.1 of Methanoregula sp. GTDB lineage: Archaea > Halobacteriota > Methanomicrobia > Methanomicrobiales > Methanospirillaceae > Methanoregula. The sequence goes on from JBAVWM010000346.1 coordinate 3,157, forward strand.
CATACCGGTGATATCGGTAAATGGTGTATGGATGATACCGATCGGGACAAACTGGATCGGATCCCTCTGGTTCTTTTCATCCCGCATATACCGGGATCATCATTTTTGGTAAAATAAATGCTTACCGTGAGTAAAATTTCTGTACAAAAATCTGGTCCTAGGCTCCGTCCATAGAAGAAAAACTGCGTGAGGGTTCTGGAAATCCATCCGTGGCATAGGATAGGATGTAAGCTGGTGTGTGATCAGCTCCAGATCCCGGTGATTAGATGCCCTGTAACTGGGCAGGTAGTATTACGTTTTTGTTTAATAAAAGCATTTTGTCAATATGTTCACATTGTCTAGCATGTGAAAAATAAATAAACAGGTTTTTAAATTTTTAATTTTCAAATATTCTGATTACTATGGGAAGTCAGCAGGACATCATGAACGATTTTGCATTGCAGGAGCTCAAGCGTATTTATTCAACCTATGATGGCTGGAAAATGTCTCCCCAGAAACAGGGTAGCGGGTATGACACGCTCGTCAGGCTTGAGCGCCTGAGCGGGGGGCACCGCGATATTGTGAAAGTTCTGGTAACATTCAATAAAGAGATCCCGGCAAACCTGGTCGAGGAACTAAATAAAAAAGAACTCATGACTGACGGCATGGTACCGCGCTATGAGTCAGCAGTCATTGCCCCGGTAAATACTGATACATCAGTTCTTCCGGCAGGCATGAAAATTTATCCCATGAACTCGTTTGAATTCGAGGGAAATGAGTTGGTCTGGATAAAAAAGAAGAATGCAAAAATCCCGTTACCGTTGGGAAATAAAGCTGCCTGAACAATCATTTTTTATTGCCATTTTCATTCATCTCACTCGGAGTTTTTAGCAGGGGGCACCTGGCATACAAAGTCCGTACTTTTCCAATCGCCAGCTCTGAATATCTGTCGCGCGGAATCTTCCGGTTCTTCACAGATTTTTCCCGTCATAAAAATGAGAGGGCGGGTGACGGGATTGCAGCCCGGGGGCTCATCCTGCCGATCGCAGGGTTCCGGTATCTGTTGTGTCGTACCCGCCAAGGCGGTTGAGAATCTCTTTGAATTCCCGGGACCGGATGACCCCGATGAGTACCCTGAGTCGCGGGTCCTCCCAATGTTCCCTGCGGATGGCGAGTTCGTACCGTTCCTGCGCCACCGGTACGAACGGGAGCCCGAGTGCTTGTGCCGCACTGTAGACGCACATGCCGGCATCAGCCTCTCCGCTCTTCACCGCAAGGGCTACTGCGATATGGGTGGTTACTTCGCGTTGATAACCTGGAAGCAAAGAGGGATCGATGCCTGCTCTCTTCAGTTCGTAATCGAGAAGCATCCGGGTGCCGGAACCGTTCTGCCGGTTGATAAATGTCCGGCCCGGGAGATCTGACAGGGAGAGCCCGTCGTGGGAGACAATCCCCTGCTGCCGGCCGGCAATGCAGATCAGATCGACCTCTGTCCCGGGCAGGTATTTCCGGATATATGCCGTATTGTAGGTGCCGTCTGGTGAGAGCAGGTGCACGGGGGCAGCATGGCACTCGTCCTTTTTCAGGGCAATGATCCCGCTCATGCTCCCCACGTGGGTAGAGATAATCGAAACGCCAGTGGGCCGGATAAGATCCGCGAGATGATCGAGCACCGGGTCATGGCTGCCAGTGATGAGGAGGGCATTCTCTGCTTCCTGGAGCGGCACCAGCAGCCGGGCATCGACCATATCGCCGGCATTGAATCCCTCCGAATCGCGGGGAACTCTGATGTAAGCATTCGCCCGGACAGCGCTCATCTGGACGCCGGCGCCCTTGGACTGGGGGGAGACCGTCCAGCGGTTCCCGACCTTCCCGAGCGTGCAGTGGACGAACTCGTCCGAACCGATCTCCTTGGGGAGGGCGGATGTAATGACCGCCCGTATAACCTGCGGCTCCGGAACAAAAAGGCCGTAGTTCCGGAGGAACGGGAGCACGAGCTCGCGGATAATTGCAATGGCTGAAAGGGGATAGCCCGGCAGACCGAATACTGGTTTTTTGTTTATCTTCCCGATGATCGCAGGCTTGCCGGGCCTGGTCGCAATCCCGTGGACAAGCACTTTGCCGAGCCCGGCGATCACGTCCGCGGTGTAGTCCTTTGTTCCCGCTGAAGAGCCTGCCGAAACGATGACGATATCATTTTCCCTGCAGGCTGCCGCTATTGCGTCCCGGATCTTTTCCGGATTGTCCTCGACAAAGGGATAGCGGGTGCACCGGGCGCCAACAGATTCCAGCATTGCTTTTGCCATCACCGTGTTGCTCTCCACCACCTGCCCGGGGGCGGGGCGGGTGCCGGCAGCCACGAGTTCGCTTCCCGTCGGGACAAGCCCGATCCTCACCGTAATGACATCAAGCCTAGTGATACCATACGTGGCAAGGGCTCCTGTCTCATGGGGGCGGATCCGGTGGCGGGACGGCATCACCATCTCGGACTCCGCAATATCCTCACCTGCCGGGCGGACGTGCTGCCACGGGCCCGCGGATTTCCGGATCGTATATTTCCCGTCCGCTTCCCAGACATCCTCGATCATGATCACCGCATCGCAGCCGGGCGGGACCACGTTGCCGGTGTTCACCCGGGCAGCCCTGTCAAGCGTGACCGGGTGCTGCTCGGATGCACCTTTCGTATCAGCGCTCACCACTGCGATGCCGTCCATCGCCGCCAGGTGGATCTCCGGCACGGAGTAAGAACCAAAAATGGGAAAGGCCGTAATCCGGCCGGATGCTGCTTCGAGGGGAATCGTATCAGTCGAGGGTATGCAAGGGAACTCGCGGGAGAGGAGGCAAAAGACCTCATCAAGCGGCATCACCTGCAGGTACCGTTTCACCATAAAATCACCTCGACTTTGCTCCCTTTTTCGAGCCCCTCGTACCCGGCCGGGATGCAGATGAGCCCGTCGCTTTCCACAAGCGTGTTCAGGAGCCCGGATTTGCCAAAGAGCGGGGTTACAATACCGTTCTCCACCCGGACGCGGATATACTCCTCCCGTCCCCGCTGGGATGGGATGTTCTCCACAAGGGTCCCCTTCACGGTCCTGAGCAGGGGTTTTTCCAGGCCGAGCATTGTGTCAACGAGCGGACGGACGATCGCGATAAGGACGACAAACGCAGATGCCGGGTGGCCGGGCAGGCCGAAGACTGGTTTATCTGCAACCCGCCCGATAATGGTGGGCTTGCCTGGTGCGATTGCGATCCCATGGATAAGGACTTCACCCTTGGTGGCAATTACTCCCGCGGTCATGTCCCTGTCGTCCTTGGAACTGCCCCCGGAGAGGAGCACGAGGTCGCATTCAGGAAGTGCCCTGGTGATAACCGTCTCAAAGGCTGCCTGGTCATCCTTTACGATCCCGTAGAGTCTGGGTATGCACCCGTACTCCGAAAGCCACGCTGCGAGCATCGGTGCGTTGGCATCCCGGACCTGCCCCTGCCCGGGGAAAGCGGTGACCGGCACCAGCTCGTTACCGGTCGAGATGATCCCGATCACGGGTTTTTTCGCGACCGGGACCATCGCACAGCCACATGCTGCGAGCACGCCGGCGTCCCGAGGGGTGAGCAGCCTGCCCGGCCGGAAGACGGTCTCGTCTTTTTTAAAATCCTCGTCTCGCAGCAGGATGTTCTCACCACCGGCGACCGGTTTCTTAATCAGGATGGTATCGCCGGCTTCCTCGGCATATTCCACCATCACGACCGCATCTGCACCCTCCGGGAGGATGCCCCCGGTCGGAATGTAGGCGCACTCCCCGGCCCGGACGATAACCTTCGTGTCGCTTGTTCCCATCACAATCCGTCCCACGCTCTGGAGGAGGGCGGGAACCGCATCGCCGGCCCCGGTGGTATCCGAAGAGCGGACGGCATACCCGTCCACTACCGAGCGGTCGAACCCGGGGATATCGATATCCGCCGCAACAGGTGCAGCCAGTACCCGGCCCGCGGACCGCTCAACCGGAACCGTTTCTGCTACCGTGGCCGGGGCTATTTTTACAACCACCCTGACAGCTTCTGCCACGGGAACGACCTGTAAGAACCGGCTCATGGGAAGCAGCCCGGCCGGCACCCGCGAATCTTGATCCTGTACGAAGTGCAGTACATACCGGGCTCCGCAGAGGACGCCTTTACTACCCCAGCCCCCGCGAAAGCCTGCAGGCACGGGATCTCGTGCACGATCTCAGTGTCATTCAATCCCTGCGCAATTATCTCATCACTCATGGTTATTCGTATTCTGTTTATTTTCTTATCGGGTATACCTCTTATGGATCGTGCAGCAGGACCTTAGACACGAATAGTCCTTCCGGTACCTGCGTTCAATTCAGTAAAGGCTTTAATCCCGTCCGGTGAATTTATCACTACCTCAATAATCCCTGCATCGAAAACCCATCTCGTGCAGGAACTGGTTCTCCGGTACTCCAGCCGTTTATTACAAACGTGAAGGCCGGGGAGGAAACGATCCACCACGGTGGATGACGGGCTGCCATGACTGCAAATATTTTTCTCCTCTCAACTCCTGTCACGCTGGAGCGCCTCTCGTGGATCGAGGAATCCCTCAAGTTCTTCTTTGTCCAGCTCTATCCCGAGACCCTGATGCACCAGCCAAAAGGGGAAAGCCCGGTCTTCACCTTCCTTGTAACCGGAGACGCCCTTTACAGTCTTGACGATCCCGAGACCCGGCAGGTCTGGACCATCATCCTTTCTCTGTCCGCAGTCCAGCTCATCTGCGACCGGCAGGAACTGGACCTCCGCGGGGTCTCGGCCGGGCAGCTGAAGATGAAATTTCCGGACCAGGTGATAACAACCAACAGCCTCGGGACCGACAGCCAGCCCTCGTTCTGGAACGATGTGGTCGCGCTCGCCCGGCAGACAAAACCGCCCCTCCCGGGAACGGTAGGCTGGCTCCAGTGCGAGTCCCCCTACATGCACCGATCGGCATGGCATGGCCTCCAGTTCCTCTCGGCAGCACTTGCGGACCGGGTTGCAATCGACCTCTATGCCTATCTCGACGGGGTCAATATCGCCCACTCCGGACAGGCACCCACGGATGCGGAGAATATCGGGGCAGGAATTGAGAACCTGAACGAACGGGCAGCACGCCACGGTCTTCAATGCCAGGTCATTGCCTGCAACCGCAACGCGACAGCCCGGGGCTACAGCACGTGGGACGATACGCAGGGAGTCGTGATCTCGACCTGCGCGATAAAACCCGTGAAGATCCGGGACATGAACGTGATGATCGACCGCTTCCGGCAGAACCACGTCATCCTTGCTCCGGGTGCAGGGGACATCCAGTTCCCGAAGAGGGGCAGCGGCCCCTCCTTTGACCGGGCGGAGAAGAGCAGTACAGCCCCGCCCGTTATCATCCTCGTGACAAAGAGTCCCTACAGCACGGAGATTGCATCCGGTGCCATTGCGTTTGCGGCAGCATGCGCCCATGCCGGAATCCTGACCCGGGTTGTCTTCATGGAGGATAGTGTCTACGCTCTGAGCGGCACGCACCGGGTGCCTGCGAACTCAGCAACATACAACCTACAGGACGTGATCAATGCGGTGGCCGGCAGCGAGAACCTCCATTTCTTTGCCTTCACCCCATCGTTCCAGAAACGGGGGATCTCCAAGGATAAGTCGCTCAATGCGGTGCTCGAGCTCGGGTATCCGGGCCTCGGCAAGATCTTCTTCTACCCGCCAAGTAACGTCCAGGCGGAGCACCAGCGGGTGCTGGTGTTTTAAGAGATATACATCAGGATATAAGATTCGCTTATCGCTGAAAAGCACAACCAATTACCAGCTGCCTGGAAACTGGTACAGCACCCGCGGGTCCATTCTCGCATTACTTTTGTTCCGGATATCCTGTCGGAATCCGGTAATTATTTTCCCGTAGACAAAGGGCTTGAAAATCCCATTTTTCAGGGACTCTAAAAAACAGGATGGGCCATTTGTTATCCCGTTCTTCGGGAGTAAAGAGGTGAGACAGGACTGTTCTGCCGGGATAAGAGGCGAATAGTGCCCCGGCCTTACCCTGATACGGCATATTGCTCTAGAGAGAGATGCCCTGCCCCACCCCACTAGTTTCGATAAAATGAAGAGGTTCCGGGTCACCAGACCTCGGGGAATGCCATATTGGTGTAGATGTCCTCGAGCCGGGCTTTGTGACCGCTTTCCATGTTT
>JBAVWM010000347.1:0-5754 GCA_049697815.1 Methanoregula sp.
GAAGACTGTCGATATTGCTTCGTCTGCACCGGGGATTTATCACGTAACCAATGAGGGTATTTGTTCCTGGTACGAATTTGCCCGTGAAATTATTCCAAATGTTGTGCCCTGCAGTACGGCAGAATATCCCCAAAAAGCAAAACGTCCTGCATATTCAGCCCTTACCAATACAAAAATTTCAACCATGCGTCCGTGGCGGGAAGCACTTAAAACATACCTAAAGGAGAGAACACCATGAAAGGAATCATTCTTGCAGAGGACCCGGATCCCGGCTTTTCCCGCTTGTAAAAATCATAAATAAGCATTTGTTTTTGTTACCGATGTACGACAAACCGATGATATGGTACCCATTGAAGAGACTGATCAATGGCGCAATTTGGACATATCGCCCCGGAGGAGTCCGCATTATCCCTGCCGTTTCCGGAGAGGAGGCAGGCATATCCCCTGACCGCTCCTCGCCCGTGTCCCAAACCCCATCCCCTCCTCCCTTCAGCCACGGTAACGTTGCTAAATATGACCTCCTCTATTCCCGCCTGAGACCGTCCCCTTATTCCGGCCCGGTTCCGCATTTCTCTAAAATTATGACCTCTGAAATCCGGGGGGCGGGGGAAATGAGGTACAACCGGGCTCGCAGCAGGCTCCGGTGTACCAGAATTCCCGCAGGGGTTTTTTGACCGTGAAACCCGCTCCTTCTGACGATACCATACGGCCTGGTCTTCGGGGAGATCATTCCTTTAAAAGCAGGTTTTCTCATGGAAATCGAATCAAACAGGTGTGATCAATGGATTGTTCATACCATCTCAATTATGTGCGATGAACGCCGCCGTCCCAGCGGCAGATCCGTAACCATAAGTTCATTTGAAAAAAATCGCACCGCCCCACCATGCCGTACAGAGGCCCTGAGGCGGGGAGCCCTCATACAATTACATTATTTTTTGCTCTGGAGAAATCATGTTACTTGAGCTCCAGGGGCTTCGCCCCGCTGCTTGGGCGCCCCCATTACGATGACGCCGTATTACCTGTACACAGAAATGGAGAATTTTTCAAAAGCAGGCAATGCAGAGTCATCACATGCGCCCCCGCCCCCAACGGGGGCAGGGCTGGCGCAAGGGGGGCGATCATAGCTGATGCAAGAGGATTTCTCCAGAGCATTATTTTTACCATTTTCATGGTTCGGGTCTGAACTCTCTTGGTTCCTGTGCGTTTCTCCAGAGCAGGACATTGTAATCGTCTCCGGGCGATGACATGTCGGGCATTTCCTTGAACTGCTTGGATCCGGTTCAGATATGGACTGCAGGTTGTCCTATGAAATCCAGAAAGATGCCGGGGGTATTGCCAGGCACTCTGACGCGGGGCGGATCATGATTCGGTTACAGTGGTCCTTGGGGATACTATTGAAGATCCCGTGAAGGATGCCGTTCAGTCATGTGAATCGGGAGCCCGGATCTTCTTAAAAGAGGTTACGCGATGCCCGTTGATTCGGCATGGCAGTAATATCGGGAGATCATAGTATCGGGATTGAAGAAAAACCCAAGCAGCGAAATCAAATCGTGCATTGACGGGGCTCTCTATCCACGATCCTGACATGTTCCGGATTATCAGGGACTTAAAACCGTCCGGGCGCGGAGAACCGGAGATCACTGATGTGAATAATGCATATATCCAGAAAGGTGCGATGATTTTTTTATGGCTGAAAGGTATCGGATCGATGCCGGTACGTTTGACAGCCTGCTCCGGGCGAGCGTGAGTTTGCAGGAATACCGGGAGAAGCAAATACCACATGATCCCCTTCCTCATGGTTATGAGGCGGGCAGATCCTACTATTTTTCTGAGGAGATGAGATCTTCCAGATAATTCCGCGTTATTTTTTTTATCAAGCATCCACCAGGGGCTGTCTTTTTTTCAAAACCCACAATTCTCACATCGTTAGCAGCATTCACTTACCGGCAATTTATGTAAACCGGGGATAATACCCTATACAGGGTCTCATGATCAGCGTCGTTGTCGTCAACTATAATGGGATGAAATTCCTTGAGGGTTGCCTGACATCGCTCGATCGACAAACCTATCAGGATTTTGAAGTGATTGTGGTTGACAACGGTTCTTCGGACAACAGTCCCGCGTATATTCGGGAACGGTATCCATCGGTTATTCTGGTTGAAACCGGGGAAAATCTGGGATTTGCCGGGGGAACAAACGCAGGAATCCACATTGCGAAAGGCGAGTTTATCCTGACGCTGAATAATGACACCATAGCTGATCCGCACCTGCTCGAAGAGATCGTCCAGCCGATGCGATCGGATGCACGTATTGGCATGTGCGCCTCAAAGATGTTATTCCCCGATGGCAGGATCAACTCCACGGCAATCTGTATTTCCCGCAGCGGTGCTGCATGGGACCGGGGCATCGGCGAGACAGATCACGGGCAGTATGATGTGGCGGAAGAAGTATTCGGACCCTGTGCCGGCGCAGCATTATACCGGCGTTCCATGCTGGACGAGATCGGACTCTTTGATGAAGATTTTTTTCTCTATATGGAAGATCTGGATCTTGCATTCCGGGCACAGCTTGCCGGGTGGAAATGCATGTATGTACCGACAGCCCATGTGGTACATATCCACAGGGGGACGACGGGATTCAATTCAGATATAACCATTTATTACGGGAATCGTAATCTGGCTTGGTATATCCTGAAAGATTTCCCCCTGCGGACACTGCTCGTGTATAGCCCGTGGATTATTGCCAGGAATTGTTCGGATATTCCCTATTACTTCATTCACCGGAAAGGTCATGCAATTGTTCGGGCAAAAATTGACATGATGAAAGGGTTCCGGTCAATGGTAAGGAAACGAAGGAGCATAATAAAACGGGTACCCCCGGATGCCATTGAAAAATGGATTCAAGTCTGGAGCGGTTTTCACAAATCCTGATCGTTGTATCATCTGTAGAGTAATACCTGTCACGGATTCTTACCTCAGGAGTTCTCAATGTTTTTTTTTTGAAAGCCGTATGGTATCGATAACAACCCTGCACCCATGAATCCTGTCTCCGACGCACATGTATCAATGTCAGCCGTGACTCCCGGCGGGATTGCCATCCGACGATTAATCCGGGAGATCGTAAAGGCAGGTTTATCTTAATAGACGTAAAATTCAGATATATTTCATTTGGTCCGATGAGAGGAGTTCCTGTGGCCAGCATCCGGGGAATGATAAAGCAATCCGCAGGCGCTCTATGAAAAACACATGATAGTGTGCAAAAAAAGTTCTCGCACAGGAATCTGACCGGCTACTTCAGGAACATGGGAGGTTGGTATGGAGGGTATTGAGGTCTTTTTACATATTGGTTCCCCAAAAACCGGTACTTCAGCAATACAGGCATTTTTCAATGCAAACCGAAAAAAACTGGTAAAAGGTCATTCATGTCTGTACCCGAATTTCAATGCCCCCGCCTTTGACACCGGAATGCAGCATGATCATTGCCCGTATTTAATGAGTGCCAACCCGGAGTCCATAGCTAAAACGATCGGAAAATTAATCGATGTCTCCAGGAGAAAAAAAATCCATAAGCTGGTAATCAGTTGTGAATCTCTGTTTCACCGTACCGAATATGCAAAAATATTTTCACAGTCACTCCTTGAAGACAGCGATATTCAGTGCAGGGTTATTTCCTACTTAAGGCGCGAGGACCATTTTCTTGAATCTTCATGGAGACAATGGGGTTTAAAAACAGACCGGGATATTTATCATTACATTGGCAGACAGAATCTGGAATGGGATAGATATCTGGATCTCTGGGCTCAGGAGTTTGGCGTGGAGAATGTCATAGTCCGTGTGTACGAGAAACAGCAGCTGGGGAACGGGTTGGTTGACGATTTTTTCAGGCTAATCGGGATCGATTATTCCTCAGATACCTGGAACGAACCTCCGAAAAATACCCTGAATACAAATTTCGGGTTCAACCGGGATATTTTGGAAATATTCCACCTGAATCAAGATATGTACACGGACGAGGATGATAACAGGCTTTTTAATTTTTTCGACCAGTATTTACCGGATTCCTTCCATAAAGCTCCCTTTGAAAAGTACGGATTATTATCTCCTCAGGACAGGTTGGGAATACTGACTGAATATTCAGCAATGAATGAATATATAGCGCGGAAATACCTTAAAAGGGACGAAGGGAACCTCTTTTTCGAACCATTGCCTGAACCGGATGAACCGTGGGAGCCATACGAGGGCCTTACCGTAGGGAAAATCGTCCCGATCTTCACTCAAGTCATATATAATATGGATAATACATTCAACCGGACGGGACCAGACAAACAGGAAAAAGCAAGAACACAGGATTCCACCGGATACCTGGGGAAATTTAAACAACTGATTAAAAATTTTTTACGGGAAGAGCACCCATGAAAAAAACACTCTTTATCCATATCGGTGCACATAAGACGGGTACGAGCGCGATTCAGAAATTTTTATCGATTAACAGGAACGTGTTAAAAAAGGGCGGTTTTCTTTATCCGGGAGGAGGACCGGCTCATCATGATATGGTTCACGATTTTCTTACGTTATCGGCAGATGAGATCAGGAAAAATCCAAACCTGGTTACCTCCCGATATTTTACCGAGATCCGCGGCTCCCGGGCAGAAACGGTTATTCTGAGTTCTGAAGAATTTGAGAATCTGAACAGCGGAATAGCTTCCCTCAGGGAATACCTGATACCGGAATTCAACGTAAAGGTTATTTTTTATGTCCGTCGTCAGGACGAGATGATAGAGTCGTTATATAATCAGAGGATAAAAAGCCCGAAGATACATTCCGGTATGAAATTCGCGGACTTTTTTTCCCAGCTCATGAATCCCGCTGAGCAGTACCGTTCAGGCAATAAAAGCATACCAGCCAGGAATGACCGGCTGGATTATTACTCGCTCCTCCTTCCGTGGAAAAACGCATTCGGTATGGAGAATATTCTCGTGCGCTGTTATGAACAGGAACAGTTATCTCAGGGATTATACGAGGATTTCATGAATGCAATCGGGTGCGGGTTTGACCGCAGATACCGTGTTCCCTCTGAAAGGGTTAATGCAAGTCTTCCTTTGGATCACCTTGAGATTATCCGGATATGCAATGACCAGTTTAACGGTGATGAAAATATTCACACATTCCTTCTCAGGACATTTAAAACGATGAATGCCGGAAAAACCTTCAAAAGACAGTACCTGCTCTCGCCAGGCCAGCGGAGGGAGATCCTGTCATTCTATGAAACATCAAACGAAAAAATTGCCCGCGAGTTTCTTGGCCGCAGCGACGGCAGGTTATTTTATGCACCCCTGCCGGATGTACAGGAACCCTGGGAACCATACGAAGGTCTCACCGTAGAGAAAATTGTACCCATTTTTACCGAGATTTTATTCAATATGGATTTAGAGAGAAACAGCCTGAAACGAAGGATGAGAATGACAATAAAAAAAATTGGTACTACGCTTGGCCTGTTGCCCACCATGGAATACTGGTATACCAGGTTTCATCGTACCTGAAAAAGATGTTGATACTCGTTGGTTTCCGAGCAGGTACGATTATGAATGATTGTCTTAAGGATTCAGGGTAAGGTGCATTTTATTGGTTATAACAAGATGCGGGGGAAGTCAAACACCGGGACCCGATAAAAGTTCCGACCATCCATGATCTCAGGATTAAATACCACATTACCTGTCCCGGACTCGTCTGATCCCTGCTCAGCCCCCGGTTACTC
>JBAVWM010000348.1:0-4046 GCA_049697815.1 Methanoregula sp.
TCCGGAATGGTTTTTGATCGGGATCGTGATCGCGATGATAATTTGAAAAATCGCTGATCGATTTTTAAAATAAAATCGAGGATCGATTTTTCTGAAAAAATCGCGATCCGATCGTGAAAAGTTAAACAGGTTTGTCTGAACTTATTTTTCCTGTTTACGACGGTAAGTGGGTCCCCGGGGCGGTTTTTCAATCGCGATCCGATTTTTAAAATAAAATCGCGGATCGATTTTTCCGGAAAAATCAGGATCCGGTTTGAAAATGAAAATCGATCCCTGATTTTTCCGGAACGCTTTTCAATCGCGATCGTGATCGCGATTTGAAAATAAAAATCGGATCCCGATTAAAAAATGATGCTCTGGAGAAATCCTCTTGCATCATCTATGATCGCCCCCCTTGCGCCAGCCCTGCCCCCGTTGGGGGCGGGGGCGCATGTGATGACTCTGCATTGCCTGCTTCTGAAAAATTCTCCATTTCTGTGTACAGGTAATACGGCGTCATCGCAATTGGGGCGCACAAGCGGCGGGGCGAAGCCCCTGGAGCGTCAAGTATTATGATTTCTACAGAGCAAAAAATGAAAATCGGGATCCGGTTGTGAAAAGTTAAACACATGTACACTGGTGCATCCTGCCTCTTGCCGACGGAGACGGGATTCCAGGAACGATTTTTCAATCAGGATCCGGTCTAAAAACAGCGGGGGGGTCGCTGCCTGGACCTGTGTGAACCGGAGAGATCATCTCATTTCCCGGGCCGGGTCCAGCAGCACCTCGTGCGGCTGGCCGGTGAGCGAGACCGCAGCAAGCGCACCGATGACTCCGTTGCCACCGGCTAGCGAAACCCCGAACCGTTCTGCGGTGGCTTCCGCAACCGGGCGGGTTATCACCCGCGACCGCGCCATCTGCCCGTACTCGCGCAAACCAGCGGGAAGGTCGAGGCCGGACCGGATGGCAATCCCCCATTCGCGGGAGAGCGATTCATCGGCAATGAACCGCGTGGTCTTTTCCAGAAGACCGGAAAAAGACGCAGGTTCAACCGCGATCTCGATGAAGCTTGCCGAATTTCCCGCGGTCTTGGAGAAAACCGACGGGTTCAGCATCACGACATGGTGGCCGATCGGGATGATCCCGGGCGAGCGGCCAAGGTGGTTGAGCAGGGCAAGCGCAAGGGCAAACGTGGCCCCGCCCTCTTTCGTGTCTGTATCATCGATGCCGATGGTCACCTGCAGAAGCGCCCGGGTCCAGACCTGTCCCTCGACAATATGCCCGTCGTGCCGGGACTCGACCCGGACCACCCCTTCTGCCCGCCCCATCATGTCCGACAGGGAATACGCGGGACCGCCGATACACCGGATATGCTGGACAATCGCATTCCCGCTCTGTTCAACCCCGCAGACGCCAACCGCAGACAGGGGTGCAAGACCCACGGAAATGTCCCGTGTGCCAAGCGATGCCGATTCCCGCAACAGGGTCCCGTCACGTTCGATACCGGAGAGGACCCCCCCGGCGAGCCGGTGATGGTAGCCGCAGAACGCGGCGCAGGCCCCGCTCATGCAGTCATGGTAAATCGCAACGCGGTTGCCGTCAATGGTTGTGAAGATCCGCCGGCAGGTGCTCGAGGATATCACGCTGATAGCCGCATACCGGGCGGCGCTCCGTCCCCGTTTCTCCTCCCGCATGATGACGCATCCCTCATGGAGCAGACGGTTGACCCAGTCCTGTGCGGTGCTCCGGGGAATACCGGAGGATCTCTGGATTTCCGTCACCGTAAAGTAACCCTTGTCGAGCGTGAACTGGCGCATCAGGCGCAGGTAGGTGCGCCGGTGTTCAAGCACGCTGGACATAGCGGTCGCGGATATAGAGCAGGTCGCCGATGATGGCACTTGCCGTCTCGATCGATCCTGCCCCCCTGCCGATCAGGGTGATCTCCTTTGCCATATCGGTCTCGAACGTGAGGGCGTTGAGAGTGCCTTCAAAGACGAGCGGGTGGTTCTTGTCAAGGATCCGCGGCGATACGCGGAGGAGGTGTTTCTTCGGGTTGGCCTCCGCGATCAGCCGGATCGTGCATCCCTCCTCATCGGCAAGCCGCAGAGCATCGGGAGTCAGCAGGTCGATGCCCGTCCGGTCCACATCGGTCAGTTTCACATCATTATCCCAGATCGTATTGGCGAGGATGACCAGCTTGATAGCGGCATCGATCCCCTGGACATCGTACGTGGGATCCGCTTCCGCGTACCCCAGCTCCCGGGCTTCCATCAGCGCCTGTTCGTATGTAAGTCCCTCGGCCGCCATGCGGGTGAGGATAAAATTGCAGGTGCCGTTCAGCACCCCGTACAGCGCTAAGATCTCGTTACCCGCAAGCCCGTTTTCAAGCGTGTGCATCACCGGGATGGCACCGGCAACGGTGGCCTCGTACCGGAACGCAACGCCTTTTTTCTTTGCCATGGCCTGGAGCTCCTTGTAGGCCAGCGCAACAGGGCCCTTGTTGGAAGTGACCACGTGCTTTTTACGGCTCAGGGCTGCCTTGATATAACCGATAGCGGGTTCACCGGAGAGGGCGTTCGTCGGGGTTACCTCGATGAGCGCATCGTAATCGGCCTTTTTGATCACGTCATCTGCCGTGAGGTTCTGGTCGCCACAGGAGCAGTTCTTCTTTTTATTGGCAAGGACCCGGGGGATGTCGATTCCCGCAGGGTCCATGAACGCGCTCTTTGAATCCGCAATGCCGGTCAGGATGAAACCCAGATCCTTCTTCGTAATCATCTCCGCAACGCCGCGGCCAACGGACCCAAGGCCGATCAGTGCAACCTTCATGCAGTATCCTCCAGCGGCTCGATCAGGAGCAGGGATTTCTGCTGGGCAACGCGGCGGAGGATTGCAAGCGCAGCTTCCATGTCGTCCCGGCTGACCGCTTTGATCGTGATGCGGGACGAGGACCGTTCGTTTACGGCAGGCATACTCATTACAAGCTCGGTCATTTCAGCAAAACCCGTCGAGTCTATCTGGTCAAAGGTATCGGCAAAACCCGTGTGCATCAGGTGACCGATCAGGATGACCGTCCGCTGGTAGAGCAGGCGTTCCTCTCCGATCCTCTGGATATGAACGCCCTGTTCCTTCAGGAGGCCGACAAGGTTGTCAAGCCGCCCTTTGGGCAGCTCAAGTACGATCTGAACATTGAGCGTATCATTATCAGGGTCGGGATCCCGCTGGTGGATGACCGCGATGATGTTCCCCCCGACATCCGATATGGGTTTTAAAGCCGCAAGCAGCTGACCCGGGGAATCCTTCATCTCAAGTTTCATGGAGACCTGCAAAAAACCACCTTACAGGTAGTTACACGGGCGAAATGATAAGTCTTTTATTTTGGGCTTCAGGGAGAATGTGATGGAGGTCCGGCATTTTAGGAGGGCATGATACAAGATGGTATGACAGGAAAAAATATTCCGGTAGAATTTCTGATTATCATTATGTGATAAAAAAGGATATCACAGAATGTTCCGTACCCAATAATTCGGTCATGTGGAAAACCGCCGCCCCCAACAGCGAGCCCCCGCGGCGGATCATGTTGCCTTTTTGATCAATTACTGCGAATGAAAACGGTAATCTGCCCCGCCGTGCCGTACAGAGGCCCCTGAGGCGGGAGCCCGCTGCTATTTTCTTCTGCTCATTCAATAAAAAGTGATGAAAAAATCGAGAACAAAATCAATTAAAATCACCCCGTGTAATTAAAAATATCATGAAAACGTATTCTGGATTTGTAATTGTGCTTTTCTGTGGGGGGTTTGTTTTTACCAGGGGGTTTACAAATCAGACAACTCCCGCGGGATCCCCTCAGCGTCAGAAACCAGCACGCCAGTACCTATGACAACTACTTTGTTGTCACACGCCATTGCACAATCCACAGAAATCCAAACACCTGCTCCAACCCCCATTCCAACACTACGAGACAAGATTACTGACGGTTTTTGGTGTCGAGATACTACTATGAACGTAGGGAAGGCACCCACAAACGTGAGAGAATGCTATAAGTTCTCCCCTGACGGGACCTTCAC
>JBAVWM010000349.1:0-6574 GCA_049697815.1 Methanoregula sp.
AGAAAACGGCACTCCTCGTACTCGGGTGTCCGCAGGTGCCGGTGCAGACCAGCATCGCACTCTACCTGATAAACCGGTTGAAGAAGGCAGGGATAACGCCTGTCGTAGCCGGCAACAAGGCAGCCAACACGCTGCTCGTGGTGGCCGACACGGACCGGCACTACCTCGGGGAAGTCATGGACCTTGACCGTGCCGTGGCGCTGATATCGGACAAGAAGCGGGACTTTGACCTCTGCTTTGTCTTCATTCACAACGATGCCGGGGTCAGCTATGCTGCGACCATGGGTGCCATCTCGAAGGCGAAGCTCTATACGCTGGTTTATGGCGAACACTACGAAGACCAGACAAAAAAGATAGATTTTCCCTGTACTACCATAGCAGCAAAGGCCGTCCATAATCCCCTCCCCCTGAAAAAAGCGCTCGATGAGGTGAAACCATGGGATGCGTAGAATCGATGAATTACGAGATTGTCTTACGGGATGCGACGTTCAAGGAGTCCCGCGATTATATCAAGGCCCATTTCAAGGAGTTCATCGATGTCCAGCCCGGGTTCAAGGTGTTCGATGTCCATGTGATCGGTCTTCCCCCGATTGCAATCGGGCTTGACGGTGACTTTGTCATCTTTCCTTACACCAAACCCTGCCACGGGACCTTCCTGTTGAGAGTGGAGGACAAGGAAGAGGCAGCACGGCTGCGTGCCCAAAAAAAATAGCCCTCTGTCAACCGCTTATTCCGGCCGGCGGGGTAGGTTCCCACATTCCCGGTTTTTTAAAAGGTATTGTTCAGGTCTGGCACTATGCCAATCTATATACCCCTCCCTGCAGCACCAGAACATACGGGGTTCGGTATGAACGAGGTCTCGGTTCTGATTGGAGGAAAAGCAGGAGATGGTATCAACAACGCGGGAGCAATCGTAGCCCAGTTGCTCAACCACCTTGGATACCGGATTTATCTGTATTTTGATTATCCCTCCCTCATCCGCGGAGGGCATAATTTTGCGATTGTCCGTGGCAGTGAATCTGCTATCGGTACCTGCGGGACAAAGGTGGATTTTGTCCTTGCACTGGATCAGGCAACCGTGGACCGGCACAAGGATGCCCAAAAGACGGACACGGCCGTCATTTTTAATCTGAACGTCGTGAAAACAACGGGACAGGGGATTTCGCTCAAGGAGATCCTTGCTGCGGAACATGCCCCGGATATCATGGGAAATTCAGCGGTCATCGGCGGGTTTGCAAAGGCGGCCGGGATTGCGTGGAAGACCGTTGAGGACGTATTCTCTTCCCATATTCCGAAAGGTACTGACCAGAACCTCCGGGTTGCCCGCCGGGCATACGACGCGCTTTTGACCGTGCACCCGCTCTCTCCCTGCAGAAATCCGCCGGTCCCCCTCCTGACCGGGAACGAGGCTGTCGGCCTTGGCCTGGTCAATGGCGGGCTTAAGGCCTATGTCTCGTACCCCATGACCCCCTCGTCAAGCCTTCTCCATTTCCTGGCAGGGGAAGCAGAGAATCTGGGTATCACGGTGGTGCACCCGGAGAACGAGATCGCTGTTATCCTGATGGCGCTGGGCTTTGCCAGTGCCGGAAAGAGGGCAGCGGTGGGCACATCGGGAGGGGGGTTCTGCCTTATGAACGAGGGACTCTCCCTCGCTGGTATGGCGGAACTGCCGATCGTGCTCCTGGTCTCCCAGAGGACCGGCCCGTCCACCGGTCTCCCGACCTATACCGGCCAGTCTGACCTCCTGTTCGTGCAGCATGCCGGACAGGGGGAGTTCCCCCGGGTCATCGTCGCACCGGGGACAACGGAAGAAGCCTTGTACTGGTCGGAGGTTGCCATGCATATTGCATGGGAATTCCAGGTACCCGCGTTCATCCTTTCTGACAAGACCCTGTCCGAAGGTACCTACAGTACCGATCTTTCTCTGGTCCCCGGAATCCCGCAGGGGGATCCTCTTTCATGGGACAAGAGTGCTCCCTACCGTCGTTATACTGATACACCCTCCGGCATTTCCCCGCTCGCATTTCCCGGAACGGACGGTGCAGTTGTCAAGGTGAACTGTTATGCGCATGACGAAGCAGGTATCACTACCGAGGAGGCAGATATCGTAGTGCTGATGACAGAAAAACGGCTGCGCAAGGGAGAGGGGATCAGGCA
Source organism: Methanoregula sp. (assembly GCA_049697815.1). Taxonomy (GTDB): domain Archaea; phylum Halobacteriota; class Methanomicrobia; order Methanomicrobiales; family Methanospirillaceae; genus Methanoregula. The sequence goes on from JBAVWM010000349.1 coordinate 2,158, forward strand.
GGCCATGAGCCGGTACCCGCAGGTGACCATGTACGGAGACCCGGCAGCACCGGTGACGCTGCTCTGTTGGGGATCGACTGCCGGGGTATGCCAGGAAGTTGCCGACCATCTGGGCCTGCGGGTTATCCGGCCCGTGGTACTATCTCCTTTCCCGGAGGAATCCCTTAAAAAAGCGCTGGAGGGTGCCGGTAAGGTAATAGCAGTCGAAGAGAACGCAACTGCCCAGCTCGCCATGCTTGCCGGACAGTACGGGATTATCTGCCAGGAGAAAATACTCCGGTATGACGGCCGCCCCTTCACACCGGAATTTCTCGAAGAAAAGATACGGGAGGTGCTCTCATGACCGGCCGCCCGCTTATAACGGATGCACAGAATACCTGGTGTCCGGGCTGCGGGAACTTCTCCATCCAGCACACTCTGAAGAACCTGTTCGCTGATATCGAGAAGGAAGGACAGACCCTTGACAACGTTGTGCTCGTCTCCGGTATCGGCTGCCATGCAAAGATCGCCGATTACCTCAATATCAACTCGTTCTATTCCATCCACGGCAGGACCCTCCCGGTGGCGACCGGTATCAAGCTTGCCAACCCCGACCTGACGGTAATCTGCTGCGCCGGTGATGGCGACTGTTATGCCGAAGGGCTCGACCACCTCATTTTTGCCGCGAAACGGAACATCGATCTCACGGTCATTGTTCATAACAACCGCGTGTACGGGCTGACAACCGGGCAGTACACGCCGACATCCCCCCGGGGCTTCAAGGGAAAGTCGACGCCGCTCGGGACCCGGGAGGATCCCCTTAATCCCATCGAACTGATGCTTGCGAGCGGTGCAACGTACGTTGCACGGGGATATTCGAAGAAGATGGAGCTGCTGCGGACACTGATCCGGGATGGTATCGGCCACAAGGGTTTCGCGTTTATCGACGTGCTCCAGATCTGCGCAACCTTTTTCCCCGTTGCCGATTATTATACGCCGCGTGTCTATGAACTGACAGGACACGATCGTGCGGATTTTACGGCAGCCTGTGTAAAGGCACGCGAATGGGACTACAATGGCGATGCACCCATTGCGCTTGGTACATTTTACCAGAAGGCTTCACCGCTCTTTGAGATAAAACCGTCTGCACGGAGGCAGAGTGCCATGGAGCGTGAACAGGCAGTTCGCGAACTTCTGAAAAAAAAGACCTGAATGCTCCAGTGCTCATTCCGGGCAAAAATTTTATACCTCACTAGAGTTAAACGAGGACTATGACAGGAAATTCCCTGTTTTGCCTCATATTTTCCCTTCTTCTGGTTTTTAGCGTGTTATTTGCCGGTTGTTCCGATGAATCACCGTCTGCTGAAACAACCGCCCCCACACCCGCACACCCGGATGCAAAATATGGCGCGGGAGATATTATAGCGACGTCTTCCTCGTCAGCGTCTTCCTCTCTCTACGTGATCCTGAAGTATGATGCAGCAACCGATCAGTACACGCGAGCTGTTATTGAAAAGAATGCAGATGGCTCGTGGGGTCACCGGTCCAGCGACTGGACGGAAAAGAGCCCGCGGACAACGGTGGAAAAAATATATACGGTCAAGGTTGGCCATGTCGTGGTTTCGATAGTCCCGGTTGTCACCCCGACCACCCTGTCGGAACCCACCCAGACCCGTTCCGGAAGTGCTCCGTCCATATCGGAAATCTCCCCCGGCTTTGCTGCCAGGGATACCGTGGTGAGCGCTACCATCACCGGTACAAACTTCCAGAATGGTGCAACGGTCAAACTGGTCAAGGTCGGTTCTCCATCAATAACCGCCACCGGCGTCTCGGCAACGGCTTTTGATATCTCGTGTTTCTTCAACCTTCACGGAAAAAGTGATGGCTCCTATACCCTCATCGTGACCAATCCGGACGGGCAGTCTGATTCACGGCAGGGAATATTTTCCATTGGGGAAGCACCCCCGGTTATTGGCGGTATGTATCCTGTGAGCGGAGTGCTGAATAATACCGTACTTTTAACTATCACGGGTCAGAACTTCAGGGACGATGTCAAAGTCACCTTTACGAAGGGTTCAGTTGAACTGGTCTGTGATAAACCGTTTTCTATGGATTCCTCAAAGATCTCCTGCAATCTCGACCTGATAATCACCCGTGGGGCCTCTGCCGGGGAGTGGACCGTCTCGGTCCTGAATATCCGAAACCAGCAGAAAGGTACCTGGGTAAAGAAGTTCCTTGTTACCAATTCCACTTCGGAAGGGGATTGACCTCTCCGGTTTTTATCCGGCATGGTCCATTATCTGTCTTTTTTAAAGGGCCCGACCGATGATCGCGCAACCACAAACTATTACCATTGCTGCCCGGAACACGAGGTAAGCATGGTCGACGCAGCAGTCTCATCCGGCCTGTTCACTTTTATCATCGTGCCCCTGTTGATCTTCTGCGCCCGTGTCTGCGACATGACTCTCGATACAATATGGGTTATTTTCCTTTCGAAGGGAGTGAAATATCTTCCCCCCCGCGATTGGGTTTTCGAGATGATCACCTGGCTTGTGGCCATCGGGCAGGTCATGAATACCATGACGAACGTGGCTGTTATATTGCGTATGGTGCGGGGTTTGCGACCGGCACATTCATCGGTATGGCGATCGAAGAGAAGATCTCGCTTTGATCGACCAGCGTCCGCATCATCACCAGGGAAGACCCGCAGGAACTGATGCAGCTCCTCCGTTCGTATACCTACGGGGGTTACCAGTAGTGACGGGGAAGGGGTTCCGGCAGGGTGAAAATGGTATTCACCATCATCAAACGGCAGGATCTGTCACACGCGATCGGGATCATCAAGAAGTTCCACCCGAATTCAAGAAAATATATCTTCTCCTATAACAAAAAATTTTACCAAGAAATATATGACAAGTGAATATGATGTAAAAAGCTTCCTGACGCTGATAATCGCACTTGGTGTATGCCTGCTCGCCGGGTATATTGGGGGGTATCCTGTTCTTTCCAGGACGCCGCTCGGTTTACCTATTGATCTTCCTATCGGGGATTATCTCGGGGGATATCCAGGCTTGCTGGCAGGGGGGGAGCCGCCCGTGCAAGTATGGTACGCGAGTCTCATCCACCCGGTCTTCTCGCTCCCGTTATGGGTATTCTCACTGGCTTGGATTTTCTCCTTCCTCCTCATGGGACTTACCCTCTTCTTTATCCTGCAGTCCGGTATCAAGCAGCGTGAAGTTACATTCGGGCTGATCCTGTTTTGTTTCCAGTTATTTTTCATGTTTTTCTGGGCCTATACTTTCTTTGGCATTCATGCAGTCTTCCCTGCCGTTCTGTGCATTATCGCCCTCTGGGCAACGCTCCTGTGTGCGGTCATCCAGGTGTCCGGGTTCTCTGTGCATGGCGGAATGCTGCTTGTCCCCTACTTCCTCTGGGTCTGTTATCTCGCGTATCTCAGTTGCGGGGTTATGGTTCTCAATCATGCCGTATTTGTGATCTGACCTGTTTTTACCCGCCAACCAATACCTTCTTTTTGTCGTAAAGAGACGATGACTAAAGGGAGCAGCTATGCCAATAAAGCGGATCCATATCGAAAATTTCAAGAGTTTTTCAGCAATTGACGTGGAATTGTCCCGGTTCAACGTAGTGATCGGTTCCAATGCAGCGGGAAAATCCAACTTCATCAGCGTGTTCAGGTTCCTGCGGGATATCGCCCGTCACGGGGTCGTCAACGCCATCGCCATGCAGGGAGGAGCGGATTATATCCGGAATACGAGGATAGGGAATGAACGCGACCTCGTTGTGCAGGTTATCTATGAACCGGACAATGCGGAGGATGCCGTGGACAGGACCGGCAAGGGCGGGTCGGTGCTTGAGGTACGAGCGTGTGAGTCCTCATATGAATTTGCCCTGCATTTCAATGCTACTGGTGACGGGTTTTCCATTGTCCGCGACCGGATTTTGATCGGCTGCGAGTTTTTATCCTGCGGGAACGGTCGCAACCGGAAGGAAAAAAAACAGCTCCTCGGCAGGGGCTCAATCCAGGTATCCAGCGAGAAAGGCGAAGTGCAGTATACCGTGGACATTCCCGCGGGTTGCACCCTGACCGAGAACGACGTAATCCCCCTCTTCTTCCGGGGAAAACAGCTCCCGGAACGAACCCTCCTTCTCGAGACCTTCTACGGATACCCGCTTCCCCATTTTGAGAAATTCTTCGACCGGATCGCCATCTATGAAATAGACCCGAAACTCCCCAAGAAAGGGACAGTCGTCACCGGGAAACGCGAACTTGACGAGAACGCAGGCAACCTTGCACTCGTGGTAAAGGCCATTCTCGACAACCCCGAAAAGAAGCGGAAATTCTCCAACCTTCTCCGCGATGTCCTGCCGTTTGTGGAGGATTTTGCTGTCCAGAAGTTCATGGACGTCTCCCTGATCC
>JBAVWM010000350.1:0-1979 GCA_049697815.1 Methanoregula sp.
TCACTGGTTGAGAGCTCAGGAAGAATTGGCTGAATTACGTAATATTTGCCTCGTGTAATCGTCCGGTTGGCTTCTTCTTCGGAAACGAGGATTTCGTGAACTTTTTCACCAGGCCGGATTCCGGTGATGATTGTTTTGATTGGCCGGTTCCCTATGAGAGTTTGTGCGATGTCAGTGACTTTAGCCGACGGTACTCTAGGAATATATGTCTCACCACGTTTTGCACTTTTTACAGCGGCAAATATTGTATCGACAGCCTGGTCAAGACTGAGTAAAAACCGGGTCATATCCCGGGTTGTAATCGTAACAGGTCCTCCGGCAAGGATCTGTTCATGGAATAACGGGATAACAGATCCACGGGATGCCAGAACATTACCATACCTTACACAGATGAATCGTGTTTTCGGACAGTCAAGATTTGCCGTAATAAAGACACGTTCCTGGATCGCTTTCGTCATACCCATGACATTGACCGGTTTGCAGGCTTTATCTGTGGAAATACCGACAACGGTTTCAACCGTGAGTTTAAGTTCCCGTATTGCTCTTACAATATTTTCCGGGCCGGCGATGTTTGTCTTAACCGCTTCAAAGGGAAAATATTCACAGGATGGGACCTGCTTGAGTGCAGCAGCATTAAACACAATATCTACGCCTTGCAGGGCTGAACTTATACTATGAAAATCCCGCACATCACCAATACGGAATTCAAGGATTCGCTGGAAATTGTTATAGATTACTTCATCAGTAGGAGCCTTGCGGTTGAGATAGGAAATCCGCATTTCGTGCTGTTTTGCCTCGTCGCGGGATAATACAATAACTTTTTTCGGTGTTCCTACCTCTCCGGAAAGTAGGCGGTGGATCAATACCTTTCCCAGTGATCCTGTTCCTCCGGTTACAAGAATTGTTTTATTATTAAGCATGGTGTCCCCTTAATGTTGCATAGGGAGTGGGATCCCGATACATCTCTTCTATCATATATTCCCATGAGGGAATCTTAATGTTTGTTTCTTTTTTGAATTTTTCCGGGTTCAGGCTGCGGTTATTAATTATGGTCTCATCCGGAACAATCCTGATTTTTAAACCATAGATTGTATTCACGAGGTTAAGAAGATCATATTTGCTGATCGGCTCGGATGCAACCTGTCTGATCCCGGAAAGTCGGGGATGATTGATGATAATCTCCGCGATGATCTCTGAAAGCGCTATTGTAGTCAATCCGGAAAATATTGCTTTTTTATAGCCGGATACCGTTTTTCCTTCCTGGCTGAGGAACCATTCAATAAGGCCATGCGTGGTATCCAGTTCTCGGCCGATAATAGATGTTCGGAGTGTAAGGCAACCCGGGTAATCAACCTCGCCAAGGAATTTTGTTTTTCCATAAAGATCCTCAGCATCGGAAGGATCTGTTTCAGTATAGTTTCCTTTGTTGCCTGAGAATACACAATCTGTACTCAAATGAATCAGCCGGATTTTCTTTTGTCTGCAAATTTGTGCAAGCTGGTGTGGGAAGAGTGCGTTAATGGCAATGCTCTGTAATGGATCCTGTGCGGCGGGGAGTTGTTTCACTATCCCGATACAGTTGATGACAACATCTGGTTCTGTTGTGTCTATTGCCTTATACACACTTTTTAGGTCATCTGCACGAATATTTCCAATAATTTTCATGTCCGAAAAAACTGGATGATCGGAAAGGCCTGAAGTTGCTCCCCGCATTGTGCCGGTAATAAGAAATTTATCGGAGAGTACCTGCATCAGTTTATGGCCGAGCATCCCGGTTGCACCGAGAACGAGGATTTTCATTTAAGACCTCCATGATCAAGTTCATCCGAAGGTTTCTTCGATATTTCGGTCATACACTAATTACATTTCTTTATGATATTATATTTCAGTTGAGTTTTTGGTGTTTCTTCTTTTCTTTTCTTTTCTTTTTTCCTCATGAGATTTTTTTACAATTTCATCCTGAGCGGACAGGGCAATGG
>JBAVWM010000351.1:0-4697 GCA_049697815.1 Methanoregula sp.
GAGCCGGAAGCAGCCGTGTCCATCTTTTTGAGGGCCTCGCGAATATCGTACATTGTGAGCGAGAGGGAGGCGATCACAACATCGTACGGCACCTTCAGGTCATGGGAGATATCAACATCCTCCCATAGTTTTTGCACACAGGTGACATTCCTGATCCCAAGCCGGTCTGCATGATCTTTGAGGATTGCCACCATACCCGCGCCGGGTTCCACCGCAGTGATCTCCCCGACAAGCGGTGCAAGAGGAATCGCCAGCGTCCCCGGCCCTGCACCGATGTCAAGCACCCGGGAATCCGGGGGAATGTCAAGAGCCGCTATGGTTGTATCGACCCGGTCATCGTACTTGCTCTTTGCGTTCTTATCATAACGCTCCGCATTCTCTTTTTTATTCCAGTTGTGGGAGGGATCATCGGCTAATTTCGATCTTTCGTGCAACTCCTGCCGCCGCTTCCATACCTCATTCCAGTCAGGATTATCTTCTTCCCGTACCGGGGGAGTCATACCACTGAGTATGCACGCACCTGAAAATAAGGTTCACCTGATGGCAAAAAGGAAGAAAGTTCCGGTCACTCGTGCCGAAGTGCATCGATCGGGTTCAGGTTCGCCGCCCGCCACGCCGGATAAATACCGCAGATGAGGCATATGACGATCCCAAACGTGATCGCATAAGAGATCGTGAGGAACGTTGCAGGCACTAAGAGGTATTTTGTTGTCTTGAACATGCCGGCGCTGATAGCATATCCCCCCAGGAAGCTCATGATCCCACCGATGGCACTCCCGACAACGCCCAGGATGATCGCCTCGTAGAGAAACATCGACATCACCTCCTTCTTCTGCGCCCCGATGCTCCTCATGATCCCAATCTCCTTGATCCGTTCCGTCACCGACATCATCATGATGTTGAGGATGGAGACCCCGGCAACGACCAGCGAAATGCCGCCGATCGCCATGACGAACGTCGAGATCTGGCCAAGAGACGTCGTGAACGCTTCCATCACCTTCCTCGTGTCGAGAATATCGACGATCTTGTCCCTTTTATTCAGCTGGTTGTCGATCGCGGTCTTCACTTTATCCATATCCTCGACATTGTTCACCTTTACCACAACGGAATCGTAGTCGTCCCGGTTGTAAGCGGTATCAAACCAGTCTTTTGTTACGACAATCGCGGAATCTGTACTGACATCGAAAGACATCCCGCGCTCCTCGATAATGCCCGTTACCCGGAGGGTCCCCTTGCTGCCATCCGTCCCGATGGAGATCCGCGAACCCAGCTTGACATTATGGTCCGTTGCAAACGTCGCTCCCACCAGGCACCCGGAGTCCGCACGGCTGTAACTCCCGTTTTCGAGCTTCATGAGTTCGGGGACATCATCCGGGTTCAGGCCGTATATCGAGGCCACGATGTCGTCGCTGCCGACGCCCATCTTCATCCGGTCGGCGGTCTGGAGCACCGGTATCGCGACATTCGGTGCGGCAGCGCGCTTGATCTCCTGGTAATTTTGCTCGGTGATCTTCAGGCTCTCCGATCCTCCACCTCCGCCACCGAACATACCTCCGCCGCCGGCATGGGGGGTTACGATGATACTGTTCCCGACATCGTTCATGTTCTCCGATACCATCAGCACGATTGTATTGCCCAGGATGCCCATGGATGCGATCGCCACGACCCCGATCACGATCCCAAGCATGGCAAGGGATGAGCGGAGCAGGTGGATCCGGATATTGCGCCTGGCGATCTCCCAGAAGATCATGATACGATCCTCCCATCAGCGATATGGATGGTCCTCCGCGAATACCCGGCAATGTGCGGGTCGTGGGTGACCATGATAATCGTTGTCCCTTTCCGGTTGAGATCCGCCATCAGGTCCATGATGCCGGCCCCGGTTTTGGAATCGAGGTTACCGGTAGGTTCGTCGCAAAGAAGAATATCCGGGTTGTTGATGAGCGCCCGGGCAACGGCCACCCGCTGCTGCTGGCCGCCGGAAAGTTCCGTTGGCGTATGGGTGAAGAGTTTATCGTCCAGCTGGACTGACCTGAGCACCTCTTTTCCCCGTTCGGGATCCACACCTTTCCCGGTCTTGAGCATCATGGGAAAGGTTACATTCTCGATGATGTTCAAGAGCGGGAAGAGGTTGAAGTACTGGAAGATGAACCCGATCCGGTCCCGCCGAAGACTCGTGAGCTCGGTGTCGGACATGTCTTTGATGCGGATCCCGCCGATCCAGATATCCCCGGAGGTCGGTGTATCAAGGCAACCCATCAGGTTCAGCAGGGTCGATTTTCCCGAGCCTGAGGGCCCCATCACCGAAATGAACTCCCCCCGATCAACCCGGAACGATACCCCGTCCAGGGCAATAACATCGCCCGCGGGAAGCGGGTAGACCTTTACCACATCCTGGAACAGCATTACTGGCGATTTGTCCACAGACGTTGTCACTTCTTGTTCCTTCTCAGGTAGTACACCCAGCCGCTGACAAAGATGAGCACGATGACGATTGCTGCTGCAACCGGCAGCATATTCGATGAACCGTTTGTTTCGGACGTGGAAAGGCCGGATGATGAGATTTTCACATCCTGGACCGAGTTGTAGATGTTGCCATCAGCATCTTTGTAGGATAACTGGATAGGAACACTTGTGTTGCCGGGACCGGCAGTAAATGTGACTTCAAAGCTGCCGAAATCATCCGGTTTGAGAGCACCCACGACATAGGTTTTATAAGGATCCTGGGGTACTGCAGGGGCCAGGGAGGTTACCATCACGGTATTTGCTGTTTCAAGGCCGGCATTATTGACATCACCGGTCACGTGATAGACCCCGGCATCTGTTTTTACCAGGACATTGCTCATGACCGGATTTGCAGCTTTCTTATTCACGCCAAAGATTATGGGCATTTCCATGAATATCGTGTGAGGGTTGTCCCCGTTATTGTAATTCAGGGTAAGTTTAAGCGGGGTTGCCTTATATGGAGTAACAGAAAAGTTTACGGAAATTTTCTCGCCGGGCCCAAGATTTCCGACAAATACCCGGGACGGGGCAAAGTCAGCACCGTCTCCGTTCAGTTCGAGAACAACATTTCTCACCATATTATTCCGCGGATTGGCAACCTGCATGTACACGGTCTTCTTCGTTTCCGGGGTATATGCATCGGGCTGATCAATTACGGTAAGCTGGAGAGGAGTATTATCGATTTGCACAAGGGATTTGTGGTACAGATTTCCGTCATAAAAACTCAAGGAAAAGGAAGGGTAATAATCCCCTGCGGGTGCATCTGCAAGGATAGAAAAAGTGAAGGGCCGGGACTGGAGGGGACCTAAGGTATTCGAGAAATCATAGGTTTCACTTAATAATCGAAAATTATTGTCATAGAATGTGCCATGGTTCAACATTACACTGGTATTTGTGTTGCTGTTTATTACGACATAGGTCACGGTTCCTTTGTCCCCGGTAAAAAAATCTGGCGGATCAAAGGTGACACCGGAGACGAAGACCTTGCCTGTTATCGGGGACATGCTCGGGCTCAAATCCGCGCTCACGACGCCTCCGAATATACCAGCGAGCAAAATCAGAAAGATGATTGCAATATGGAATATTTTCATTTACATAACTCCTAGGTTATAGATCATATAGAGCACGTAGAGGACTATGGGAACTCCTACGCAGATGGCTGCATCACGCGGGGAAAGGCCGCGGGCATGTTTTATCCCGAAGATCCAGATATGGGCACTCCAGAGCATGAAGACGATGGAAACAAGGGTGGTGATTTGCGTAAGCTCCATCATTGCCGGGTCGTGCATGAACGTTTTCGTTACCTGCTCTATCATTGCAGGGTCTTCAAGTGCCGTTTTTGTCAGTGTCGGGACAGCAATTCTCGGAATATATACGATTGCAGCAACAAGGGTGATGATCGAACCGGCTATCTGAGGGAGATATCCGTATCCCACGACCTCCAGTACCCGATTAAAAGATCCCTGCCCTTTGAACAGGAGTGAAATAAGATAAAAAACTCCTGCCACGATAAGCCAGATGATGAATGTCATGATCAGCGCGCCGGCTGTTGCAGACAGGGAAATTATTGCCTCCATGCCGGGCATGACACCCGCCATCATCTTTGCACTCAGGCTTCCCATGAGATATCCGTATATCGCAGCAACAATGCTTCCGGTAAGGATGATGAGAGCGGGAATTTTCAGGCTCTCTTTCTCAGTTTTTAAATTGCTGAAAAATGCATCCGGCCGCAGCAGTACATCAATAAGAGAAGGGCTCATGTATTTTCACCGTATTTCTGTTAGAATCGGAAGAGTGTCCAGCCGAAGATTTCGTCAATATCTTGGTATAGACACCATAAATGGTTTCTGAGGTATTGATAAATTCAGACAGGATCATAAAAACCAATTCTTATTATCAGAAAGCAGTATCGATCAGCCAGGTACCATTTGTTGTTGTTCAACCGACAACAGTCGTATACAGATAATATCTGGAGAGTATTAATGTATTCATTATTTGACATGCATCGTGGTGGTTGGGGGATTTTTAGTCCCTGATGGGTAATTTCAGTCCTTTTTCAGTGCAGGATGGGGCATCAGTCGCCTGGTAAAACAGGGTATCTTTCCTACCGGTAACAGATGGAGGCCCCAGCTCCGTTATTAGCACAGGAGTGGTTTTGACAATATTTGTTTGATTTTATTGGTTCAGCACGA
>JBAVWM010000352.1:0-2374 GCA_049697815.1 Methanoregula sp.
GCTTCGGTTCATCGGGCCCTTTGACAAAACAACATGGAACGCATAAGGGGATGGGCTTTGATTATAAAATGAAAAATCCGGGAAACGGAGGAATTTTATGAGGATTTAGGGGAATCGGGGGCTTCTGGATTTTTATCTTGAAGGAACAAATTTGTTCCTCCGGCGGGAAAAATGATGGAGAAAAAGGTGGTGGGAGCGTGGTTTACGGGATGAACGGGGCGAGTTGTGCGCAATGTACGCGCAATACCGGATAGACGGACCTGTTCGGCAAATGCACGGAGATCCCCCCAAGTACCCGGGCTGTATCCGGGGAATTTCCGGCCCTGCCGGTAAAAAAAGTCAATCCAGATCCAACAGGTCCCGGATAAGAGCAACGATCGCGAGCCGGTGCTGTTCGCTGATGGCACCGAGCCGGTGCTGGAACCGTTCCCGGTCCAGGGCAACGATCTGGAATACGAGCGCAACACTCTCTGCATCGAGGCCGTTGTGCGGGTCCGGGGAAATGGTGAGGGTATGCGAGAACCTGGCGCTGCTCATGCTGCTGGTCAGCGGGACGACAAGGATGAGCCCGTTCGCACCTCCGACAATAATTGCGGGCCGCATCCCCCGCTGCTCATGTCCTTTTGCATCGGTGAGATCCACGAGCCAGACAGCACCGTTCTTCATCGGGTTAGTGCTCCAGTGATTTTAATGAGGCCCTCTGCCAGATACCCGTCTCCTTTTTCAGGTCTTCGAGATCCTTCCGGGTGGGCTTATAGAGGAACTCTTTTGCTTTTGAGATCCCGATGGCAATCTGGGCCTCTGAATAGAACGGTTTCAGCCGCTTGACCTGCCGTGATGCTTCGAGCGGATCGCAATCCTGCCGGATCGCATAATACCCATAGGTTGCGCCGACTTCGAGGGGGACGGGCCTGAGCCCGAAGATCCGCAGAAGCTCGCCCGCTGCCTCTTTTTCTGCGGTATTCAGCCGGGAACCGGTTTCCAGGTTCTCGAATTCGGGGGTGAATGCAAACAGGTCCTTTGTCAGGTCCGGCGAATAGGGTCCCCGTACATAGAGACTGCAGGAATACCCGAGGTCGATACCTTTGAGATCGAGCAGGCAGACGAGTTTCTGGGCGATGAGCCGGTCGTCGAACCGTGCGATATCGAATTCAAAGCCCAGTTCCTTAAAGAAGGCAATGAGTTTTTTGTGTTTTTCCATAATTCATGCACCGCAGTGGAGGAACCGGCAGAGCCAGGTTCGTGTTCTCTTCCATGCATCCTGTCCTTCGGTCGTGATGATATAGAGTTCGAGTTCTTTTCCTTCCGAGGTTATCTTCCCGGAAGTGAGATAGCCCATGTCTTTGAGCACATTGAGGTTGGCAAACAGCACGCCGTCATTGATGTCGAGCGCCGCCTTGAGTTCGCGGTAGGTTGCCCCATCGGGTCCGGGGGCGGCAAGGCTCGCGAGCAGTTTCAGCCGGACAAGCGAGAAGACTTTCGCGTTGAGCCCTTCGGATTCGTTTAAGATGGAGAGGATATCATTCTGCATTTTTTCGTTCTCTCCTTTTCATGATGATCAGCGGCCAGGGTTATTTACTTTGTTATTTACTTAAAGTTTAAAGTAAATGAAAGCGGGGGTCGGGGCAGCGGTCGCGTTGCCGGGAACGGTGGATATCTCCCGGTGCACGCGGATAACAGCAGACGTTGGGAAGTGTTCGGTGTGCGGGATTGCAAAGGCGGTGTGGATTGATAGCGATCTTGGCCGGGATGTTAGCATCCCGGCGAGGGTCTGGTTTGAAGGCCGGACCGAGTTGTCCATGGTATTCATCGGGCGGCTGTTTTGTTCCTGCCGCTCTTCATCTTCCTGCCGAAACTGATCCAGCGTGGCATAAAGGCGGACACGGATGCGGCGATCGATGCGTTCGGGAAGAATGAGCAGGTGAAGAAGATTTTCTGGGTGCTGGTCGTCGCGATGGCAGGGCTGGTGCTGGCCCGGGTCCTAGACCCTGCGACGGCTCAGCAGATTGTTGGGATCACATCGGGAGTGTCGTGAAAATGCCCGTTTCACTCGAAAATCGAAACGGGTTTGGGTCGGGACGGCAATATCGTAGTGTCCCTTCGGGGATAAATAAGGGTAGACGGGCGGGGAGAGATTTTCCCTCGCCCGGATTATTTTAAATAACTATTGAGGGGGTTACTCATTCTTTCGTATTGGTTTTTAAGTTGATCTTGAAAAAAACCTCGAAGCGGAATCGTGTTTGGATAATTTGACGATTTGAGATTTGCAATAATCCTGGGAAAATCCATCCCCACGGTGAGGCTTTCTCCGGGAAATAATTTATAAGGAAATTTTACCGGTACTGGTAATAAATATGGAAATCCAGGGATGTAG
>JBAVWM010000353.1:0-5886 GCA_049697815.1 Methanoregula sp.
ACCAGATACCATCAGGTAGTAGATCACTGATGAGCCTTCGCCTTCCCGAAATAAAATCCATACGCTACCTGTCCCTGATCCTTCTCGTGGGGTTTGTTCCCGCATCTCTTGGTTATTTGTATACCGAAGGGAAGTCACCTGCAGAAATAACCACGCTCGAAGTTAAGGGTGCCCCTGCAGGAATCGTGTTCATCGCAGACCCTCATTTGAGAGAAAGTAACATTGACCAGACACGTGAAATTATCCGGCAGATCAATGAACTTCACCCGTCCCTGGTATTAATCGGGGGGGATTTTGTATATGACCGGCAGGAGAATCTCTCCCTCCAGACTGTTTGGTCGGAGGTAGACGCACCCGTTTATGCAGTGCTGGGCAACCATGACTATCAATCGGGTATCGTTTCGTCAAGCTGCTGGGAAAAGACGCTGACAGATCCCAAACCCCCGCTGCAAATCGGCGATTACGACGCGCTCAGGGTTCACGACGATTCCGCTGACTATGCGTATGCTGACAAAGTCGCCGGGGTTCTCGCCAAGAATGGCGTCAAGGTACTCCGGAATGAATATGATGTGATCACGATTGATGGCAGGAGCGTGACGATTGTGGGTGTGGATGATGGCTGGGCTGGTATGGCACATCCACCGGATGTACCGGAACTTCTGAAGAATGACTCGTTTGTTATTTACATGATCCATGAACCGGCATACCGTGGCAATGGGGATGCAGATCTGACCCTGGCCGGCCATACCCATGGAGGGCAGATATATCCGGCAGGATTTGAGCGGGTCATTTCAGGAGGCATGGTCACGCTCAGCGGGAAGATTGACGAAGGAGGTAAAATAACGTATATTTCCCGGGGCATCGGAACTTCCAACCTGGATATCACACTCAGGGCATCACCTCCGGAAATTGTGGTTATCAACCCTCCTTTGCAGGGACAAGCGGATAATGGGACATCAGGCATTCAGTTGAAAGAGTGATAACTCCAAAAGAGAAAAACCCTTCGAGAAAATACCATTTTTAAAAAGATATTCTGGTTTTATTGAAATCCCCCGCTTCCGCAAGACCGTGGTGGAATTCGATGAACCGATCGTTTGAGAATATGAATTGTATTTCATATAAACGGTCTCCAATACCAGGAAATCAGGTATTTCCCGGCGCTTGCTGGCAGGGAATTTAATCAGATTACCAGTCAGTGATATTTTTTCTCATTGGCAGAGAAGGGGGGTCAGTCTGATACGCGCAAATAACTTCCGGCAGAACGGGTGTTCCGTACTACGATTTCTGATACTATAAAGAATCAAAAAAGAAATATCTACACCAATGCTGATATGGAATAGGAATTTATCCGGAGATCCTCAATGAAAGTCATCAAGGCAACTCATCGTAAAGAAAACGGGCGGACCATCGTGAACCTGAGATTTAAAACCAGAAATCAGTTGCTGGACCCAGACGATCCCGGTCCTCTCCAGAAAAAGGAACTGACTCAGGAAGCTGAAGATGCCATTCTCAATAATGTTTTTGCTGACAAGTTGAGAACGCCAGTTACCCTCGAGCTACAGGTCCCACCGGACTCTGGACCCGCAACAGAAATCTCTGATGCAATTCGTCATCATTTCCGATTCATACTCACCGAGCATCAACGCGATACGGCAATTTTTATCAGGGAACGAAGAACAGCCCTCGCCTTAACCGCATTCAATATCATGCTTGCACTGCTTTATTTAGGGTATTCTTACATTCACGAGGGCTGGATGACAACAATCACCGGGGAGTTCATCGGGGGAATTATCATCATCATGAACTGGGCTACCATCTGGGATACGTACGAGTTCTTTATCTTCGACGGCCGTGAAAAGAACCACCGGAAAAAACTGCTCAATAAAATCATAAATGCTGAGATAAAAGTAGTTCCCTTTGCGCAGGACACATAAAGCCCGCATTGCTTGAAAAATTATTTGCCCTTTAATTTTTTTCCATATTCAGCTTCCTTTGTCAAATTGTGCGCAAAAGAGGATCTCAGAATTACAGATATCCGGATTTTACGTATCACAGAGTCCGGCCTGCTCCTCACGGGGCTCCCACTCCATATGCAATTTTTTGAAACCCTGGCAATTCAAGAGTATTTTCCAGTCGCATTATATTCTTCAGCATACACCGTTCTTCGCCATGAATGATGAAAAATTGTACGGTCCGGCCTGAAATAATAAGGAAGGTTAAAATAGCGTGATATACCAAAAGACTTCTTTATGACCAGTCGTCCGTATGGAATGTATCTCGCTTATTTCACCCTGGCAGCCCTTATTTTTAATGTCCTGCTCGCGGTGTATCTTGGCTTTGGTTTCGTCTCTGCACTTACAGGGTTCCTGATAGCAGTAACTCCCTTCCTTTTCACAAGGTATACAAAAATTAAATTTCCCTGGTTTGTTTACTTCCTCATATGCCTTGCAGTCCTGATCCACATTTCAGGTTATATCCAGGGGCGGTATCTCAACATCCCCAACTGGGACACGCTTGCCCACACCGTATCAGGATCGATTCTCGCGTTACTCGGGTTCGTTGCTATCCTGTTTCTGGATAAGATCCGTAAATATAATCTGGATGCAACATTTATGGCAGCCTTTGCCCTCATGTTTGGAATGGCAGGAGAATATCTCTGGGAGATCTATGAATTCCTGGTCGACACCTTCCTTGGCGGCTCCCTTGCCGGAAAGATGCAGGCCGATAACACTGATACCATGATGGATATGATCTTTGTCTTTATACCATCCGTCATCGTTGCACTGGGAACTTATTATTATGTAAGAAAATACAAAAAAGAGAATATCATACATGAGATGATCAAGGACAGCCCCTTTTTCCCAGAATAATTTTTCGTTCGGGGAACGGCATAATGCCTGGGGGAGTCTTCATTGGCTAAAATCTTGGTATATAAGGTTAAAAACAAATATCTTTTTTTTCGCAATCCAAAATCTGATCACGAAATAAGCCCGGATTCCCTGATTTTATTGAATGTTCCAGACTGCAGGAAGGGGACTCAGGCACCCGATCCGTGCAAGTTGCCACGAGTGCCATTATTTATACCACATGCGATAATGGTGCCCGTCCCGCCAATTTTTGCGGAACTTTGGAGGGGTCACAAGCAATATCGCTTATTTTCCATCCTTCATCTTTTCCCCTGTACTGTTCACTCATTTTCCCTGAGGAGGGAGGCAAGGCTCTCATCGGGTGGTACCGTGTCCATGTACCGCTTTGCAATGTAGATGCAGAGAATGATACCGATGATGTTTCCTATCGTGTCACCGATGCTGTCATAGGTGCCCCCGGAGTATGTCGTCATCATCACGGTGTCGATTGACATCTCCTCGATCTCCCAGAAGATCCCGAAAAGGAAGGTGATCAGCGCTGTCCAGACTAATACGGATCTCCTCTGCATCCCCCGCCCATAATCTGTGAACAGGATAAAAGTCAGGAAACTGGAAAAGATCACGAGTCCGAGAGCTACCGCAGAAATCATATGTGCAATCTTGTCGTAGTAGATTCCGGAAAGTTCCCAGTACCACCGCATAATCCCTCCCGCGGTATGCATGAACAGGGCAAATGGAATCATACCTTTCACCCCACATGGCAAAGAAATCCGCAGCAGTCTCTCAGCAGCATACGGTAGCAGGGTCATAAAAAATGCCGTTATTGCAATTTTCAGCCGAGGTATATCATCGATATTCACCGCTTGTATAGCCAGTAAGATAAAACTTATCTCAAAAAGAATGACAATGATATTCTCTAATGTCCTTGGCTTTATAGAAATCACAAATCCCTCTTTGTATACGTTTTCATCCGATAAAAACCCTACTAAACCAGAAATGATGACGATAAATTGGATTTTGAATTGAGTACGCGATGTTCAATATTGACTCTTGACATCATCGGGAATCTCAAAAGGGAAACCAACCCTTCGATTGCAAATTACCAAGGTAAAAAGATAGTATCAGCCATGTTGGCTGGCGGGGCAGTTGGTAGGATAGTCAGCGGTATTCATGGAGAGGCCTTTTCCATGATCACATAATTGATTGGGAAGGAATGGGGCAAGAGGGTTAAAACGGATAACGAACCGCCCCTCATAGTCCAGCCGGTTGTCGGGAGCCCCTTCACTTTTTCCCGTTTTCTCTTTTATTCAGCCATCTTCATACGATCCGCCTTCCAAAAGAGAATAACCAGGCCGGTTTTTTCGATGATGACTCAAGTGGGGTGTGGTTATCTTTATTATTGTGGCGATTGTTGCGGCAATAGTCTTTAGCGGGCTGATTCAATCATATCTTAATTTTATTTTTTTAAATAAACTGTATAAAACAGTATTGTTTATTACGGATTTTTTCTGCAGGTTGAACGTGAAATATTATATACTTCCTAGTTATTATCATATCTTGTATGCTTGACGACATGGTAAGTGAAATAAAGGGGTTCCTCATGGCCCCCTCGGAAACGTTTAAAAAGACGAGCGAAAAGTCCCTTGGAGCAGCCTACCAGTATTATGGAGCCCTTCTCGTGATCTTCACAGTCCTGTTCGGGATTGTTGTAGTGAGTATAGGCCTTGGTTCGTTTACGTCCATGGTTGATAAGATGGCTGTTATACCGATCATCGGGGGCGTTGCGGCGGGCGCTGCATCGAATTTCTCCGGTTTCGTTATTGCTCTAGGATTATTTACTGTCTATCTCTTGTTCCTCTTTTACCTGTTAGGGATATTTGTCCAGGCACTGATTATCCACGCGTTCGTTCTGCTGATGGGCGGAACGAAAGGTGCCACGCAGACCGTTAAAGCGACAATGTACGCATGCACCCCGTTCTTCCTCCTCGGCTGGATCCCCTTTGTCTCGATTATTGCCTATATCTGGTCACTCGTGCTCCTGATCATTGGTATCAAGGAAAATCACCAGATGGAACTCGGCAACGCAATTCTTGTTGTAATTATCCCGATTGTACTGGTAATTATTCTAATTGGTCTTTGGTCCGGGGTCACCCTCGCATTCATGGGCGCAATCTCAGCCCTGCTTCCCAAAACTTTCACGTAATCAATAAACTCCCTTTTTCCGGGATATGGATATCGCCTGAAGCCCGGATTCGGACAGGAAAGAATTACCTGACAGATAATGCCGGAGTTTTCCGTGGAGACCTGGCGCTCATGAGAAACGCACATGAACCGATTGGGTTCACACCCAAACCATGAAAATTGTGAAATAATGTAATTTTCTGAGGGACCCCCCGCCTCAGGGCCTCTCTTGAGGCACGGCGGGGCAGTTTGATTTTTTCTGCTCTGTAGAAAACATTTTTTTTTAAGTAAAATATTGCCCCCCCTCTTGCGCCACCAGTGCCCCGTTGGGGGAAGGGCGCATTGCGATTACCCGAGTCAGGTTGCAGGTAATACGTCGTCATCGCAATGGGGGGGTGCCTTAGCGGCGGGGGCAAAGCCCCCGAGAGCGTCAGGGTTTCCTGAATGATTTCTACAGAGCAATTTTTTCAAATGAGCTTCTGGTCACTGATCCGCCGCGGGGGCACCCCGTCGGGGGCGGCGGCGTTCATCGTAAATAATTGAGAGGTATGAACAATCCATTGCTGACACCTTTTTAATTCAATTTTCATGAGAAAGCATGAGAACGATGTTCCGGCACCATGACCTGCAGGAAAGTCCCGGAAATTTCCGGATGCGACTCTTCAGGTTCGGTTTTGTCCGTTACGATTATTAAGTAAGGAAGTATAAATACTGCCTAACCATTGGTGATTTACATGGTTGAACAAACTGTTCCTTCTCAACAACAAGCGGCCCCTCAAATGGGCCTCTTTCCCTGGTGGCTTGTCCTCCTGTGGGGTATTTTTGCATTGATTGTAGG
>JBAVWM010000354.1:0-5697 GCA_049697815.1 Methanoregula sp.
GCAAGGAGACAGAGCAGCGGCATAAACCAGACGATATACTGGGGGCTGCGGACCTTGGCACATACCACCACGAGCACCGTGGCGCACAGGATCAGCTGTATCAGCAGTTTCCGGTCACGCCCGGGAATGCGATAGGCCGTATAGAGCAGTACAAGCATCCCCGCTCCCATGAGGATATACATGATCGCCGAGACCGCATCAATCGAAATCCCGACGTGGAAGACATCATGTATCCACGAGTATATCGTGAAGGTGAGGGTATTGGAGTAATATCCCAGTTCCGACCGTACGGGAATATATATCTTCCAGGTGTCCGGGCTTATCAGGAACAACGGCAGGAACAGCACCACAGAGATCGGGATGATAATCTTGGCTGCGGAGATGATCTCCTGTTTTAAGGAAGTTCTTTTGGCATTATAGAGGACAAAAAAGGGAAGGGCAAGTATGGGGAATACCTTGGTAAAAAAACCCAGCATGGATGCCGCATATCCTGCCATTTCGCGCCGGTAGACCGTGCAGAGTATTGCGAGCATGAAAAGACATGTGGGAAAAGCATCGTACTTGGTGATCACGAAATACGCGGCGGCGAAGGCACAGGCATAGATCAGGCCGGCATAAAAGGCGGTCCGTTCGTTCCACAACCGGAGCCCGATAAGGTAGACACAGAGGATCGTAACGATGTCGCAGAGCACCATGAGACCCTGGAATGTATACACAAAGGCCATCCCGTTATGGAGCAATAATGCCGGGAGAAGAGCAATCATTAGGGGAACAAGGATCAGGACGGGGTACTGGAACCCGGAATCGAAGGGGAGCTGGCCCTGGACGAGCATCCTGATGTGCTCGTAATAGACCCCGATATCGAACAGATCCACGAACGAGAAAAAGACTTCGGTTGTCACAAACGCCACGGCCAGTTTTGCCAGAACAGAGGCAAGAACCAGAAGGGCCATATGGTGTTTTGCAGTCTGCAGATCAATATTATCGAACTGGTGAGTGAGAAACGTAAAGGGGGTTATCCCTTTTTTCCCTTTCTTCCTGGGCGATACCGTATCCTCCGTGTTTTTCTTTCCCATGCCAGGCCCCCGCCACGCATATCGTTGGTACTGGATGTTTGTAGTTATTCCACAAATACTCTCGGAAACCATTCCGGCGGGATCGTATACAGACGGGACGACCGGGAACTGATGTCGCCATCAAAATGACAGATTGAACAGCAGGACACCGATCGAGATGATAATAACGCCGATGACCTTATTGCGGGTGAACGATTCCTTCAGGACAAGGAATGCCAGTATGGGGATGCAGATATAGGTCAGCGAGTTTAAGGCAAAAAAAACCTTCATGTCGAGCCCTTTCATTGCATAAATCGATAACAGGGCCACGAACGCAAAGATACCATACCCTGCGAGGGACAGCGGGTGGGTATAGATCCTGCCGCCGGATTCCGCTACGCGGATCGTGGCCATCTTCAGCAGCAGGTGCCCGATGCTCGTGAAAATCACGACCACCAGGGTCAGCAGGTAATAGATCATGAGCTGGTCTGTCATGCAAGGGCCTCCTTATCCCGTGCAAGAAAGAATACCCCGATGGTGATGACGGACAACCCTGCGACATTCATCACCGAGATGGACTCATCAAAGAGAACGAAGGCTGCAATGAGGACAATAAAGCTGACAAGGCTCCTGAACGGGTATGCAAACGAGAGCGGGTAGTATTTCAGGGCATACTGCCAGACAATCACCTGGAGTCCCATCCCTCCCAGGATAATCAGGTACATGATAAGAGAGAGCGGTATGCCGATAACGGTCTCATATGAACCAAATTCTGCCGCATATTTTGTACAGATCGCACCAAATGCCTGGATCAGCATGGAGAGGATCAGGAGATAAAGGTGGATTTTCGGGTGGAGATGGTCTTTTACAGAGCGTGAAAATGTCGTCAGCATAAAAAAACCGGAGCGTGCTGGTTACATAATTCCCCATTCATCGTATTTCAATATGTATTCGGGGTGTAAAAAAGATCCTTTTGCAGGGGCACAACAACCCGGGATCCTTATTAAAATCAGGCTCTGGAGAAATCCTCCAAAAAATTCCAACGCCCCTGGGGGCATGCAGGCATGCCCCCGCGCTGCGGCATCCCCGTAGTGGGATTGTGGGGTATTACCGGTAAGAAAATCCTGAGAATTTTTGAGATAATTCAAATCGCTCTATTATGATGCGCCCGGTCCCCCAACAAGGACTTGGCGTAAGAGGGGGGCATTGTGTCAAATCAAATAGGTTTTCTCCAGAGATAAAATAAAAATCCCCGAAGAACAGAATGGTTGAAGAGCCTTTGAGTTTCTCAAGCTAATAACCCCAAAACCGGGTGGTGCCGTACTGGATAACCCCATCATTTCAGCCCGGCCGCATTATTAATACTTACTTAAACAGAGTGTGTACTGCACATTCCCGGGTGATCGATGAGCGAATGGGACGAATACTGGAAAAAAGCCCCCAAAACGCACAACCGGGTCTATGACCGGGTTGCAGTTTTTTACCGGAAATACATCATAAAGCCCTATCTGAAACACTTTTTTTCCCGGTATTTTACCGGAAAGGCGGTAATCCTTCATGCCGGCTGCGGCGGGGGGCAGGTCGAGGAGGGAATCATTGACCCGGGCTCCGTGATCGGGCTTGACATTTCCGGCAATGCCCTGTCACTCTATAGAGAAAATCACCCGGGATCAAACCTGATACTTGGGGATATCATGGCAACCGGGTTCCGTGACAATTCCCTCGACGGGATCTATAACCTGGGAGTGATGGAGCATTTCAGCGAGGAGGGGATCTACCGGATCCTCTCTGAGTTCCACCGGGTGCTGAAAAAAGATGGCGTGATCATCCTCTTCTGGCCGCCGAGATACGGGGCAACGGTCATGTTCCTCAGGGGGGTGCATTTCTTTTACAATTCGGTGCTGAAAAAAAATATCCGGCTGCACCCTGCAGAGCCCGGCCTTATCCGGTCCAGGAGCCATGTTGAGACGCAGGTAAACAGGGCCGGGTTCCGGATGCGATCGTACGATTTCGGAATAGGAGATCTTTTCACGTATGCCGTCGTGGTCCTGGAAAAAGCCGGCTGACCACGCCTTTTTTAAAATGATCATGGTCGGCACATTTACCCAGGCGCCTTCTTTCATTCCCAAAGTCCGGGAACATACTAACCCCCCTGCTAACGTGCCAGCGGAACGCGAATACACCCGATAGAATGAGCTCAAGTATTCCTTGCGGCAACCATGACCGGGTCGGCGGTTCTCTGCGACAATGAGGCTAAAAAAAAAAAGAATATTAAGCTGGTGGTGTGACGACTTGGCATCCAGTATTAACCAGTTTTGTCTCGAACAGATACTCTGTCGGGTTCCATGCAGTAAAGAGACCTGTTGAAACGGTGAAGTCACTGGTCGGAACAAGCCAGATCTTCGATCCAGTTCCAGAATATTCTTCACTTGTCGGTGTAGGGTACTTGTTGCATACAAGATTGTTTACATTCCATGTGCCTTTGATATGGACACCGCCGGCTTCATCTGATACAGCAGTTCCAAGAACATTACTTACACTGCCCCACGGTTCTGCATAACTGATGAGAGCATATTCGGTTGCTGGTGCCATACCCTGTGCATTGAATACAAACATCGGTTTGGGTGATGCTTTGTACATCAGTTTACCAGATGCGCCGTCAGTAACCCACGGGTATGCTCCGGTAGGGACCGGGGTTTTTTCAATGAGATTTACGAACTGTGCTTTACCATTGCCCGGTGAATTGCCAGCAGCAGATACTGCACAGATAATAAGGGCAAAGCCCAAAACTGCCATAATTGCTTTCAAAGATCCCTTCATTATACATTTCCTCCCAAGAGGGTGATACGCAAAATGTATTCGTGTATCACTGGATACTATCCTTTTAGGGAAATGGTGATAAATTCATAAAATCGTCCTGTTTATAGCGTATAACTCCGTGGTTCCATGGGGGAACCTTCGTTTCATAACCGAGAACACAGTTTCAACCTTGCGTCTTTGATTATATTTTTCCCTGGTGATTTTTTTCCTGCACAGAAGGAAAGAGGAAAAAGATCCACAGGATCCAATGCTCCAAAATTCACGTCTGATATCATGAGTGAACATAAAAATAATTAACCTGAACAAGTGAACGTCTAAAAAAACCGGTATTCCCCAAATCCTGAAAAATCAGGGTTTGCTGTCGGCGCGGGCAACCAGGTATTTCTTCCGGTGATACCGGATATTCCATGCCATGCCGAGCATAAACGACAGCCACTGGACCATGTCGCGGGCCTGCAGTTTCGAATGGCCATAGGTTCTTGGAGGCAGTGCGATCGGGATCTCTTGTATCCGGAACTGATTCAGGTTCAGGGTCGCCAGACTCTCGATAAAGAAGGAGTAGCCATTGCTCGAGACGTTCCCGAATAGTTCCCGGGGGATATGATCCAGCCGGTATAACCTGAACGCCCCGGTGGCATCGTAGGGCATTTCCAGCAGAACCCTTGTGAGAACATGCCCCGCCTTCGTGATACATTTGCGCCACAGGTTCCAGCCGCTCAGACTGTCCTTTCGCATATGCCGTGACCCCACAACCACATCGTATTCATCAGCGCATTGTAATAAATCCGGAATATTCTCCGGGGAATGGGTGAAATCGCAGTCCATCGTAACCAGGTGCGTGTACCCGTGCGAGTATGCCCAGGCAATCCCGTCCTTGTGGGCACTCCCGATACCCTGTTTTCCCGACCGGTGCATCACCAGGAGACGCGGGCCCTTTTTTGCCAGCCGGTCCAGGACATCCCCGGTCCCATCGGGGGAATTATCATCGATGAAGAGAATGTCCGCGGGTATATCAATCCTGGAGAGATCCTGGCACATTTTCTGGACATTCTCCCGTTCATTGTAGGTCGGCAGCATGACCAGAATTTTTTTATCGCCCATAATTTCCCTCTGCGGATTCAACCAGTATTTTCACCATGTCGGAAAACGTAACCGAGCGTTGCCAGCCGGTCTTCCCCGCAAGTTTTGCCGGGTTCCCGACGAGCGCAACAGCGGGACGGGTGATTATCTCCTTTCTTTCGGTCACAAATTCCCGCCAGTCCAGCCCGAGCATGTCAAAGGCAATCCTGACAAAATCCTCCACGGTATGTTTCTCCCCGGTGGCAATCACAAAAGTATCTGCTTCTTGCAGGTTCATGACCCTGTGCATCGCGTCAACGTAATCCGGGGCATATCCCCAGTCCACCTCACCGTTCAGGTCACCCAGGACAAGCCGGTATGACGGGTCTTTGCTGCACCTGACCGCACCCCGGGCAATCTTCTGGGAGACAAACTGTCCGCCCCGCAGCGGGGATTCGTGATTGTAGAGAATCCCTGCCGAGGCAAAGACCTGGTGAACGGTCCGGTACATCTGGCAGAGGTTCAGCCCGGCAACCTTGGTGACTGCATAGATGTTCAGGGGATGAATGCGGGTGTTCTCATCCTGCGGCTCTGTCTCGGGTCTTCCGAAAATCTGCGAAGAGGCTGCATAGAACAGCCGTGTCCCGGGAGAGAATTGGCGGATAGCCTCGAGAAAATTAAAAAGGGATGCCACATTGACAGAAAAACTCCGGCCAAACAGCATCACCGGGTCGTGGATGGGATCCTCGGATGACTGGTGGAC
>JBAVWM010000355.1:0-2234 GCA_049697815.1 Methanoregula sp.
GCTCTTACAGGCAGGGCAGTAGAACATGGTAAACAACTCTATGTGCCTCCGGTACAAAAACTAATGCAATGAAGAAGGTTGTCATTTCGCTTGGCGGATCGATCCTCATCCCGGCCCTTGAGGACCATACGCTCAAAGAATATGTGCCGGTCTTAAAAAAGATTGCAAAACAGCACCGGCTCTTCGTTGTTGTCGGCGGCGGTGGCGAGGCCCGGCGGTATATCAGTATCATGCGGGATCTCGGCATTGACGAAGGCACCTCGGATGAGATCGGTATCCTGATCACCCGGCTGAACGCGACCATGCTGATCGCTGCCCTTGGCGAGGATGCCTATCCGAAAGTTGCGGAGTCCCATGCAGAGGCAAAGAAATTCGCAGAATCGGGAAAAATTATCGTGATGGGCGGCATCACCCCCGGCCAGACAACCGATGCGGTGGCGGCCGTGCTTGCCGAGCGGGTCGGGGCGTCGGTGTTCATCAACGCGACCTCGGTTGACGGGATCTATTCAACGGATCCGCGGAAGGATCCGGACGCAACCCGGTTTGATACCATGACTCCCCAGAAACTTTTAGAGATCGTCAGTGGCACGGCGCTGGGTGCCGGTTCCAACAACGTGCTGGATATTGTTGCCGCCCGGGTTGTTGAGCGCAGCCACATTCCCCTTGTCGTGCTGGACGGGCGGGACCCGAAAAATCTCCTGAATGCGATCCTCAAGGGAAGATACCGGGGCACCGTGGTTTCTGAAAGTAAGAAGAAGCCGCTGCCGTTGTAATAGAGACGATTATTCTTTTTTAATTATGTAAAATGGATTACCGGTATTATTGATATTTATGAGGTTTCCCCGCCTCAGGGCCCCTACGGGGCATGGCGGGGTAAGAAGGTTTTTCGTCACTGAACCGCCGCGGGGGTGCCCCTTTGGGGGGCGGCGGCGTTCATCGTATAGGGGGTATGGGGGCATCAGCCCCCATCCATGAAAATTCTTAACCCCTTCAGAACAATTTACATTATTCCCTTTGGCTGCATTAAAATCACATTTCGACAGTTCAAACCGTGTATTCTGATGCCTGCTTTCTGTCAACCTCCCGGTACCATCACCTATTTTTAGCATCCCGCCCCACCTATGATGGCACGGGGTAGTAGGGTAGCCTGGTCCATCCTAGAGCGTTTGGGACGCTTTGACGGCGGTTCGAATCCGCCCTACCCCATCAGACCATGAAGAAACAGGATGCTTTACGAATCTATTCCGCTCTTCTGAAACAGTATCCTGATGCCCGCGAATCGCCGGAAGCGGTCTCGCGGGGAACGCCGTTCGAGGTACTTGTCCTCACGATCCTCTCCGCCCAGACAACGGACAAAGCAGTCCTGAAAGTAAAAAAACCGCTTTTTTCGAAATATCCGACTCCTGCAAAACTGGCAAAAGCGGATGCGGAGGACGTGGAGAAGATCATCCACAGCCTGGGATACTACCACGCAAAAGCAAAAAACATCATTGCAGCATCGCAGGTCCTGATCACAACTTTTAACGGAAACATGCCCGGGACAATGGACGAGCTTCTTACGATCCCGGGCGTAGGACGGAAGACGGCAAACATCGTCCTCTACCATGCTTTCGGCAGGAACGAAGGGATCGCGGTGGATACCCACGTCCGGCGGCTGGCGCAGAGGATCGGATTCTCGGACACAGATAATGTTGCCGTTATCGAGCGCGATCTGATGGCACTCTTCCCGCAGAAGGACTGGGGGGATGTGACGGACGTATTGATTGCTCACGGGCGGGAGATTTGCGATGCGAAGAAGCCGCTGTGTGAGGAGTGCGTGATCAATGCACAGTGCCGGTATTATAAGGAAAATGTGAAAAAATAACGGGTTCTTTATTGGCGTTATCCCGTCCATCCGGTGTCACCCGGCCGCCTTGCCGGGCAAGTATTTGTACTGAGATTTGAGTATGAAATGAGTGGTGCAAAACCAAAACGAGGCGTTGTGCGCGTGGGGTATCGCACTGATTATCCTATCCGAACCAGGTACCTTTTCTCAATCAGTGTCCCGCTGGAAAAATTTGCTCTGTAGAAATCATTCAGGAAACCCTGACGCTCTCGGGGGCTTCGCCCCCGCCGCTGAGGCCCCCCCAATTGCGATGACGACGTATTACCTGCAACCTGACTCGGGTAATCGCAATGCGCCCCGTCCCCCAACGGGGACTGGTGGCGCAAGAGGGGGGCAATATTTTACGTAA
>JBAVWM010000356.1:0-2088 GCA_049697815.1 Methanoregula sp.
TCCTTCATCTTTCTTGCGGCGACTTGATCAGTAACAACTATATGGAATCCGCGGAAAAATAGTATGCCGCAACCGGCAGCCGGGGGCTCGTAGATCAGGGGTAGATCGTCACGTTTGCAACGTGAAGGCCACGGGTTCAAATCCCGTCGAGTCCATTCCTTTTCCTGCACGATTTTCCCAAGACCGTCGGGTCTTGCCGGGTTCGAAGGGCAGAGCCCTCGCGATTTGACGGGTTCAAATCCCGTCGAGTCCATCAGGTTTTTTATTCAATCAATCCAGTCGAGGGATACTCGGGATTTTTCGTTCTCTGCACGTTTTAGTAATTTTTCTTTCACTTTTTTTACTGCAGCTGTTGCAGGGGAGGGGTTCTGGTCAAATTGCTCGTAAGCCATGTAATCACGGGTGATCCGGTCATCGCTGGCCGATGAAATCTCGTTGAAAGGAGTTCCCTGATCCGTCTGAACCGGATCTGATACTATTTCTGCAGGGATCGTATCATCACCTTTTATGGGAATATTGTTTGGCGTATGAACCGGTTCCTGCACGATTAAAGGGGGCGGAGCTGCTTTCTTGAACACCATTGGAACCTGTGTGGTACCAGGAAATTCATGGGTATTTCCTGACCGGTATAAAAGGAAGTCCACAAACTCTTCAACTTCCTTTCGCTGTTCCGGAGACAGTCTGTCCAGTTTACTCTCCAAAGACTCCATATGGTGTGCCAAAGAGTTATCTGATAATGAAATGTCTTTCATCCATCATAGTTATATTCGATAACTTTCGCTGTCCGGTCTTCGTTACTGTCGCTTGCGACGTCGTACCAGCTGGCCGGAAGGCAGGTACCTTAAAATCATCTGTAAAAGGTTGCATAAAGCCTCGCTGTTACAAAACCTGAAAGGTAGCGTATAATACCCAAATATCTGATCAACAGCAAGCGGACGAGAACTCTCGTCAGGATCGGTTTGGCCCCTCAACGGTTCCCGGGTACAAGCCATGTTAGATTATTTCATATTTACGGAGTAAAAGACCGCCCCCCGCATACATTGACACGAACACAAGAAGGGTTATGGACGACCAGAGGATAAAACCAGTATCCCCGGCAACCAGCGCACTCCAAAATTTCATGATAAATAGTACTACCCCAACGGTGATGACAATCAATCCACCATAAATAATGACGATCGCGCCGAAGCCCTGGGCGGCCATATCATCCATATTCACAGATGGGTTATCAGTCTATATGAACTCCGCCGTTCCGGTACATCCGCGATCAATATCGTTCAATCAAGATACTGTGCCAACAGCTCGTCATAAAGGCGTACGACATTGTCTTTGGTTGGGGGCATTGACGGAAATCCTTTATATTTCATTGCAAGAGGGATATCCTGCTTCAGGTTGAGGTGATATTGGCTTTTTGAATAAAACCAGCCCATCTTTTCGTAATAATATGAGAGATATTCCTGTTCAGGTTGTCCGGGAGTCGGGATAAAAAGCCCAGAATGTTTATTGAGCTCTGCAAGTTCCATCATTGAGGAATAACCCGAGCGGCAAATTACAAACTTCGCCCGGTTCATCAAGCGTATTTTTTCCTGCGTGGTTGCATAGGAAATAAGTGTGCAGCGATCGGAGACGGATCGTATATGTTTTTTTTGCGGACTGCCGAGTAATGCTATCGTAGACCCATCCAAGTCGGAAAGCATGGGTGTGATGATCTCTTCAAGACGTGTTCTCTGTGGTTCCGGGCCGGATATCAGGACGAGGAAGTCAAGATCCTGTTCAATATCCATTTTTGGTGTGCATGAGAGAATTCCAGAAAAAAATACCTTTGAATCAGTCAGCCCGTGGACGGGACGGGACAGTTTTCCCGCAAGGGATGTCGGTCCCGGCGGATTATCGGGTACAATGACCCGTGAAAAGTTGTCAAAAAGGAAGTAATTTGCAAGGATTGAGGAAAGTTCTATGGGCCAGAACAGAAGAGGGAAGTGATAGTGAATCTGGTGAGTGATAAAAATTGTGGGGATTTTTGACGAATACACCCCGACACGGTTATCACTAATGATGAGATCATACCGGTTTTTTTCAAGAATTCGT
>JBAVWM010000357.1:0-1666 GCA_049697815.1 Methanoregula sp.
GGCATTCATTGACAAATAATTCGTTCAGATGGGTAGAGAAGGAATTACCTTGAGCCGGTTACCCGCGAACGGCTGCTGCTACTGCACCACGCTATGTCAAAACCGATATTTTTTTTTAGTCAACTTCCCATCATTAACATGCCATGCTATATCTTAGCATAGAGGAAGTCCCATGAAATATCATGTTCTCATCATCGCGGTTCTCATTATCGCAGTTGCACTCATCGCCGGCTGTTCCCAGTCACAACCGGCAACGCAACAGCCTTCGGGCAATGCATCACCGGGGGTCATCAGGATTGGGGTCATCGCATCGCTGACAGGCCCCGCAAGTAATGTCGGCACCAACATGTGGCAGTCTGCCCAGGTTGCCGCTGATAAGATCAATGCTGAAGGTGGCGTTCCGTTAAAAGACGGATCGAAAGCCCAGATCAAGCTGATCGTTGGTGACGACGAGTCGACCCAGCAGGGCGGCCAGAAAGCTGCGACCAAGCTGATCACGGACGATAAGGTCGACATCCTTGTCGGGGGGTACTCGAGTGCCGTTACCTCCGCGTACGAGCAGACTATTGCCGAGTATAAGATCCCGTACATCGTTACCGGTGCATCAAGCCCCATCATCACTCACCGGACCGATATCGACACCAGTTACATCTTCCACCACTGCCCGACAACCGACACGTACGGGCAGTATACCACGATGTTCATCGATCAGGTAGTCCGTCCCGCAGTGAACAAAAAACTTGGCGCATCTGAAGACCGCCCGTTCCGGCTCGCCCTGCTCTACCAGGATACCGCGTTCGGCAAGGGTATACAGACCGCGGTGAACGACACCATCACGAAGAATAAGCTGAACATCCAGCTGGTCTCCCAGCAGAGCTTCAAGATGGGGGAGAGCGATTTCCGGACCCAGTTGACCGCGATCAAGGCTGCAAACCCCGATGCCCTCTATCTCGGTGCATTCCCCAATGAAGGCGCACCGGCGATCACGCAGGCACGCAGGGATATCGGACTCAATACGATATTCCTCAATGCGGAGAACAATGACAATGCCCAGTTCTACAAAGACCTCGGGCAATATGGTGAAGGAGCTATTATCGAGAGCCGGTTCTCACCCTACACCGCTCCCGCAGGTGCGGTAGCCGATGCCCAGGAAGCGTTCAAGCAGGCTTACTTCGCCAAATTCGGGACGTACCCGGACATGATGGGGGCCTCCACCTACGATGGTATCTTTATCGCGGCAAAAGCAATCGGGAACGCGGGGACCACCGACAAGACAGCGGTGCGACAGGCTCTCGTCGATTTAAAGATGCCCCAGGTCGTCGAGGCGATGAAGGGCAATACCATCTCGTTCTCACCGGTTTTCCGGGAGTCGGCATTCGATCTCTGGATGGAGCAGTTGTCATACAACGCAACCATTGGCGAGACCCGGCCAACAATCGTCTGGCCCGACAACCTGAAGACAACGGACTTTGTCCTCCCGTCATGGTACGTAGCAGGCAGCAGCCCGTAAATTCATTACCTCCCTTTTTTTATTCTTCACGGGCTGATATACTCCATAGAGCCGGAACGGTGCTGATCTGATTATGGACGATCTTGGCGTGTTGCTGCAGATTATTTTCTGGGGACTGTATGCCGGTTGTATCTATATCCTGCTCGCCACCGGGCT
>JBAVWM010000358.1:0-4429 GCA_049697815.1 Methanoregula sp.
TCGTTATTAGTCCGCAGCTGGCAAAAATGTTCAGCGGCTCCGTATCTGCAACAAAGACCCGCTCGATCCGGCATGGTAAGCAAAAACCGCTCAAGGGATCTTTACCCCAGGAACCCGAGATGAGGTAATAATCCAAATAGGAATGAGACACAATCACGATCAATGGGATTCAGCATTGGTACGAAACTCCGTGCATGTGCTGAACTCATACGGCTCGATCTCGCGTTTGGTGCCGGGTTCTTCCTGGTTGCCGGCGAGATTTTTGCTATCGGGGGTCTGCCCCCGGCGAACTTAATCCTGCTGGGATTCGCATCCCTGTTCTTCATCTCCGGCTCTGCGAATATCTCCAATGATTATTTTGACCGGGATGTTGACCGGATCAACCTGCCCGGGCGCCCCCTTCCGTCAGGGCGGATCTCTGTTCGGGAACTGTGGATCCTCTTCTTCCTGTGCGCCGCTGCCGGGCTCGCCGCCGCTGCACTGCTCGGTCCGCTGGTGCTGGGGCTGGTAGCAGTCGTCTGGGGGATAGCACTTCTCTACAATATAAAATTCAAGGAGTGCGGCATAGCCGGCAACCTGATCGTCGCCTTCTGCGTCGGGATGACGGTTATGCTCGGGGGGGTAATCGCAGGAACGATAAACGGGGTTGTCCTGACCTTTGCCGCTCTGGCATTTTTCTTTGATCTTGGCGAGGAGATTGCGAGCGATGCCATGGATGTCAAAGGGGATCAGCTGCGGTCCTCAGAAAGTCTTGCGAAACGAAGGGGCCGGAGTTTTGCGATCCGGATATCCGGGGCAATCTTTGGTGTTTTCTTTGCACTGACCCTGATCCCGTTCCTGGCGGGCTGGCTCGGGTATGACTACCTGTTCCTTGTTGCACTCACGGACCTCTGGATGATCTGGTGTACCACAAAACTTTTGAGAGCCCGGACAACCGAAGAAGGCCGGCTCCAGATCCGCAGGCTGTATCTTGCCTGGGGGATGTTCGTCATCGTATTTGCAGTCTCCAGGATTCTGTAAGAGATGGCGGAGCAGCGACGTTTCCGGCTATGGTGCAGGCAAAGCCCGTGATTGCAACATTACGGACGGGATTTGATCGTTGTGCAGCGGATGGTATTTTTCAGGAATTGATAATGGTTTTATCATCGTGAGACCGGCCTCAATGTTTACAGAGACTCCCCGAATAACCATTCTTCAGGATATCTTCCGTTGACAGGATATGAACAGGAAAAAATCAAGGGTATTCTGTTTTTAATGGTAGTGAACCTGCGGAAGGAGAAAATATTAAATTCTAGGAATGATATAAGGTCAAAAAAATCACTTTAGTGTAAACCTTCAAATGTTGAGGCTTAAAAGTGGGCTGAATTAACAAAATTTTCCGGGGGGCCGAGCCAGATTATCTGTATCATCCAACATGGAGCATCATTCACCCGAACTGGATGGCGTGAATCGGATGTCCTGGTCTGCCAGGATGGTATTGCTGAAGGGAGAATCAGGTTAAAAAAATCATGGAGGGTTATCATGCCAACACTATCGTATCCTGGCGTCTATATCCAGGAAATTCCAAGTGGTGTCCGGACGATTACCGGTGTCGCAACATCGATCACCGCATTCATCGGCTGGGCTTCCAAAGGGCCGACCGATAAGGCCCAGAGGATCTTCTCATGGCAGGATTTCGAAAGGTATTTCGGGGGCCTCGACAGCAGGAGCTACCTTGGGTATGCCGTTTCCAGTTTCTTTGCCAACGGTGGGACTGATGCATACGTGATACGGCTGGTCAGAACCGGCGATGCCACGCCGGCAAACAATGCCGTTCCGGCTGCGGTTACCATAGACGGGAAATTAACCCTGACTGCCCGGAGCCCGGGTATATGGGGGAACTATTACCGGATCGGGATCAAGCAACGGGCCGATGACTCTACAAAATTCCGGCTGCAGGTCCTGTCATTTGTCAAGATAACGGATGCAGACAGTCTCGGGACTGTCTCTGAATCCTTCGAGAACCTGTCCGTGGACCCCGGCGACCAGCGCTATGTGAAAAGTGTCATCAATGAAGAATCGCTCTTCCTGACCGCTGAGGTCATCGGGACGCCCAGCTCCCCTCCCGCAGACACTTCCTCGTTCGCACCCCTGATCGGGGGACAGGACGGGACCGTGCTGAACACGAACACGGGGGATTTCGAAAACATCCTGACCGACAGTTCGGGCGATGTGCCGCTCCTCAACCGTATCGACCTCTTCAATATCCTCTGCGTCCCGGGGGAAACGACCCCGGCGGTGCTCGCCCTCCTCGAGGGATACTGCAGGAGAAAACGGGCGTTCCTCATCGCGGATTGTGCCGAGACTGCAACATTTGCCTCGTTAAGCCCGCCATCCGGCCTTTCAGGATCCCTGACCGGCGATGATGCCATCAATGCCGCCTTCTACTTCCCGTGGCTTACGATTCCCGATGCACGCCAGGAGAACCGGCCAAAGAACGTCCCGCCATCCGGGTTCATGGCAGGTATCTATTCCCGCACGGACGCAAACCGGGGCGTGTTCAAGGCGCCGGCCGGCGTTGATGCCAGTTTGTCCGGCGTTATCGGGACAAAGGAAATCCTCACCGATATGGAGAACGGTGTCCTGAACCAGAAAGGGATCAACTGTATCCGGTCCATGCCGGTATATGGGACGGTCGCGTGGGGCGCACGGACGCTGCGCGGGAACGATGAGATCGGCTCCGAGTGGAAGTACATCCCGATCCGCCGGCTTGCCCTCTTCATCGAAGAAACCCTCTTCCGCAGTACCAAGTGGGTGGTCTTCGAACCGAACGATGAACCGCTCTGGTCGCAGATCCGGCTCAACATCGGGGCGTTCATGCACAATCTCTTCCTGCAGGGAGCGTTCCAGGGCAGCACCCCAAAAGAGGCGTATTTTGTCAAGTGCGACAAGGAGACCACGACGCAGAACGATATCAACCTGGGAATCGTTAATATTGTCGTGGGTTTTGCCCCGCTCAAGCCTGCCGAGTTCGTAGTGATCAAGATCCAGCAGATCGCTGGGGAAATCCAGACATGAGGTGATGAAATATGGCGCAGTTCAGTGTCAATACAACGCGGTTCGACCCTTACAAAAACTTCAAGTTCCGCGTAAAGTGGGATGGCCGGTATGTTGCCGGGATCAGCAAGGTCGGTTCCCTGAAACGTACTACCGAAGTTGTCAAGCACCGCGAGGGCGGGGACCCGAGTAGCACCCGGAAATCACCGGGACGGACCGAATACGATGCGATCTCGCTCGACCGGGGCGTCACTCATGACCCGGAGTTCGAGAACTGGGCAAAGAAAGTCTGGAATTTCGGCTCCGGCCTGGGAAGTGAGGTCTCGCTGAAAGATTTCAGAAAAGACATCATCATCGAGGTTTACAACGAAGCCGGGCAACTCGCGATCGCCTACAAGGTCTACCGCTGCTGGGTCTCGGAATACCAGGCCCTGCCCGACCTGGATTCCAATGCCAATGCCGTCGCGATCCAGCACATCAAGCTGGAGAACGAGGGCTGGGAACGGGATACCGACGTTCCGGAGCCAACCGAACCGACATTAAGCTGAAGGCAACGTGATCCCGCGTATGCGATCACTGTCGACCGGTGAGCTGCTGGATGTCTGGGAGCGGGGGCTGGATCAGGGCCCCGTCGAGAGGGCACTCGGTCTTCTTACCGCAGCAAGCCCGGATATACCGGAAGGGACTTTAGCCGGGATACCGATTGGCGAACGCGACGGGCGTTTGTTGTCGCTGAGGGAGCAGGTCTTCGGCCCTGACCTTGAAACAGTGGCACGCTGCCCGGCATGCAGCGAACTGCTGGAGACAACCCTCCGCGTATCAGACCTCCGTGTATCCCCGGGTACGGATCCCGCTCCATTATCCCCGCTGGAGTCCGGCGGTTACTCGGTCCGGTTCCGGCTGCCGGACAGCCGGGATCTCATTGCCATTGCCGGCCTGGAGGATGTATCCGCAGCAAAGAACATCCTCCTTGACCGGTGTATCGTGGAGGCTTCCAAAGGTGCTGCAGATGTTATGTCCCACGAGCTTCCGGGTGAGGTCCTGGATGCGGTGCTGGAAGGAATGGAAGCATCGGACCCGCAGGCGGACATCCGTCTCAACCTGACCTGCCCGTCCTGTGGGCACAACTGGCAGGAACACTTTGATATCCTCTCGTTTTTCTGGGATGAGATCGACAACTGGGCGAACCATACTCTTGGCGAGGTTCATGCGCTTGCGATGGCGTATGGCTGGAGCGAATCCGAGATCTTGTCCCTGAGCATCATACGAAGGCAGATGTACCTGGAAAAGGTGGTTGAATGACAGATTATCTTACCGGCCTGGCGTTACGGAACCAGCGTTACGGGCGAGGAATACGACCCCGCCTCCCGACACGGTTCGAACCGGGAAGAGG
>JBAVWM010000359.1:0-2358 GCA_049697815.1 Methanoregula sp.
GTTTTCCTCTTCGATATCATCAAGGCGGAGGATCCGCTTTTTCTGCATACCGTCCTTGAGTGCCATGAGACAGATCCAGAAACAAAATGTACCTGTGGATACACCGGAAATGAGGTATATGTATGCCCCAAATGCGGAGCATTGCCGGAGCTGGTCAAAGGCAGGGAGATTGTTGTCACCAACGTGGAAATTGAGGTGGATGATTAAATGAGAGTAAACATGATGCACGGTGCCGGCGGCGAAGTTATGGGGGAACTCCTCCAGATACTCACGAAGTTCCGGCACAATAATGCCGGCGGGATAGGACTGGAGGCTATGGACGATGGCGCCGTTATCCCGTTCATGGGGGAAAACCTGGTATTTACCACGGATTCCCACATTGTCCGTCCAATCTTTTTTCCGGGAGGGGATATCGGGAGGATCTCGGTGTGTGGTACTATCAACGATCTTGCGATGATGGGGGGTAGGCCGGTAGCACTTTCCTGCGGTATGATCATCGAGGAAGGATTTGAGATCGATGATCTTGCAAGGATCGTCTCCTCCATGGATGAAGCCCTGGGAGAAGCCGGCGCAAACCTTGTCACGGGTGACACGAAGGTGATGGAGCGGGGTGCTCTGGACGGGATCGCCATCAATACCGCTGGCATCGGTGTTGCAAAGACCATAGTCCGTGACAATGGCCTCGTTCCCGGAGATGTTATCATCGTTTCCGGCACGCTGGGCGATCACGGGCTTGCCATCATGGCCCATCGTGAAGGATTTGATCTGGGGGAACAGATAAGATCAGATGTATCGCCGCTCTGGGGCATGGTCGAGAAAGTGCTGGACGCCGGTACGGTCCATGCCATGAAGGATCCTACGCGGGGCGGGTTTGCGAGTGCGATCAATGAGATGGCAAGGAAAAGCGGGGTCTGTGTCCGGGTACGGGAAGAGAAGATACCTGTCCGCAAAAGTGTCCGGAGTGCTGCCGGTATGCTCGGCATCGATCCGCTGGAAGTGGCAAATGAAGGAAAAGTCGTTATGGGAGTTCCGGCAGCCTGTGTTGACGCGGTCCTGGAAGCACTGCACTCCCATAAGTACGGGAAAGATGCTGCCGTTGTGGGTACCGTGACCAAAGGGGCTCACGTGATCATGGAAACGGCGATTGGCGGCGAACGGTTCATTGAGCCCCCGATGGGCGATCCTGTCCCGCGTGTCTGTTAACTGTTCCTTTTTACTTAATGCAGATAAGTCGTGATTTTTCCGTCAATAATATTCCCCTCTTTTGCGCCACCAGTCCCCCAAGGGGGGGAGGACGCGCGGTGATAGAGCGTTATGGGTTAGACGGTTTTTGCAGGTAATGCGTCGCTATCGCAGTATGAGGATGCCCCCGTGGCGTAGCATGTTTGTACGCCCCCAAGAGCGTCTGATTAAAAGAAGATTCCTTCAGGCTGCCGTGCCTCTGGCATACCGCTTGCGATCTCAGTCCACTCCAGTTCTTTCACTGTTGCCGGAATCTCTTAGCGGCGTCGCATCATAGGGACAGAAGCTTTCACTGCCGGTGGTTTCCCACCCGCATATCGGACAGTACCGGACAGATCTTCGTTTAAAAATGAAGGGAAACAGCGGTACAAACAGGAAGAGAATAAAGAATGGGAGCCCGGCCAGCCAGAAGATTGCACTTATTACAAGCGATCCGGCTAGCAGGATAACACTGAGTTTCCATGATTTCATCAGGACACGCCCGGATCTACGATCCGCATGCTACATCATCTTCCTGATTTTTGCCACTTCCCGCACTGCAAACGCCGGCAGAGCATCCGCAACCGGCCCGAGTTCGCAGGTCAGGTCCGTTCCGCCAAGTTCTCGTGAAAAGAGCGGGGCACCGATACCGGCAACGATGATCTCCTTTGCACCGGAAGAATCTGCGATCTTTTTTGTCTGGCTGCATATCATGTCACGCTGGACGGACCAGAACTGTTCTGCGACCTGCTGCGCCCCCCCGGTTCCGATCTCATCAAGGTCAGCACAAACTACGCGGGCAAGCCTGCGCAGGGATGCTATACAGGTTTTTTCTTTCCGATCGGGAGTATCGCAGGAATAGCGTTCAGGAATGATGTGCCCGAGAACAAGGTGGACATCGGCACTTGTAGCGAAATATTCGGTGCTCACGGGCGTTCGTACTCCTGCAAGGTCAACGGAGCGGAGGAGCGTTGCAACGCTTGTGCGGAGCATGCCGGTATAGATGAGATATCCGGTCTGGAGCCGTTTTATGTCGGTCATCCCAAGGAGACTGTCGAACCGGTTAAGGGGTATGATATCTGCCGTCGTGCTGCCGATATCGACGAGAACAGCATCCGGGTGCCAGGCGCGGAGATA
>JBAVWM010000360.1:0-2776 GCA_049697815.1 Methanoregula sp.
CTCCCGGCCAGACCTGCGCCTGTGAGTGCGGTTGCAGGATCGACACCCCAGGCTTTGCATTCGTTTTCGAGGTCAGTGCCGGTAACGTGAAATTCCGGAAACTGAAACACCATCATCGCCGATTCAATGCTTTCCCGTTCAACCGTTCCCGATGCCGGCGGGAACAGGCCGGCCAGCAGAAGCGCCAGCGTGGATTTTCCACTGCCGACATCCCCGGAGACAAGGTGGATGCCCTCCTCAAACATTCCCTGCGCTGAGAGCACCCAGTCCCCGCGGACTGCCTGCACACCGTTAAGCGAAATTTTCATGGCCGGCACCTCCATGAAAAGGGATAGAATGCCGTACCGGCAAGAGACGCGAACACGTCCTCCGGAGTACCGGTACAGCTGATGTTTCCACTTTTAAGAAAAATAACCGTGTCTCCCAATGCGGCAGCCTCGATGTCCTGCGTGCAGTGAATCAC
Organism: Methanoregula sp.; assembly: GCA_049697815.1. GTDB lineage: Archaea > Halobacteriota > Methanomicrobia > Methanomicrobiales > Methanospirillaceae > Methanoregula. The sequence goes on from JBAVWM010000360.1 coordinate 464, forward strand.
GTAAGGCGTTCTACTTTTTCGTATGATGCGGGCGATCTCCCCGCCACGGCACGCATCGAGATGGGCGTCGTACTCGTCCAGCACCAGCACCTGCGGCCGGAAGACCAGTGCCGCGGCAAGGGCAACCAGCACTTTCTCTCCCCCGGAAAGCTCCTGCATCGGCCTGGTACTGAGGTTTGTTATACCCATGAACTGCACACACGATTTCACGCGGTTTTCGATCACGGTGCAGGGCAGGTGACGGAACCGGAGGGGGGATGCAATCTCCTCAAAGGAGCTCCCTAACAGGATATTCCGGTCCGGGAACTCGTTCACCCAGCCAATTTCGGCGTTTCGTGGCGGGATGCCATCGATCAGGATTGTCCCGGCATCCGGCACGGCGATCCATGCCAGCAGTTTGAGCAGGGTTGTCTTGCCGCTGCCGTTTGGGCCGATAACCGAGGTGATGCCTGGCGCAATCCGGAGATGATCTATGGATACTATGCGGTACCGGAGTTTTTCTATGGAGATCATGGCAATCGTTCAGCAATCAGGTATGCAGCGCCGGCCTTGAGCGCATCACCGGCAATAAAAGGCAGGGCACCTGCAAAAAACGCGGGAAGGAATTCCAGGTCAAGGGAATACATCAGCCAGCCGATACCGAATACATAAATTACGAGCGTAGCGAGAGCAAGCCCGCAGATGCGGACCGGCCGGGACTGGTGTTCATACGCAAGGCCGGTCACGAGCGCGGCGACAATGAATCCAGTCAGGTAGCCCCCGGTCGGACCCAGCAACACCCCAAAGCCGGCAATACCGTTATGGAACAGGGGAAGTCCAAGGGCACCCAGGATGACGTACAGGGAAACCGGGATCACTGCGTACCGTTTCATAACGGTACCGGCCAGCAGCACGAACAGTGTCTGGAGGGTAAACGGCACCGGAATAGACGGGATCGAGATCCAGCTGCCGAGGGTGATGAGACCAATGAACGCTGCTGAAAAAGCAATGAATCTCGCTCTGTTCATGTCTCCGAACATCGTCAACCAATAAAAAAATGATGGTTGACGATAAAAACGTACCTCTTACTGCCGGTGGAAACAGTCGCCTGCGATGACCCGTTCAAGTTTGCCGTTGTCTTTCCGGATAATAAGGGCCCCGAACTCATCGATATCGATCGCCATCCCCTCAAAACTTTTCCTGAGGGTACGGATCTGCACGCGGTTATCGAGTGTGCAGGACAGGCTTTTCCATTCCCGTATGATTGCATCGTACTCTCCGCCCTCTAACAGGAGATAGTGGCTCTCGAATTCTTTTAGGATACGTGCAAGGAACGAAGCGCGATCGACTTCATGACCTACTTCCGCACAGATGGAGGTGACTTTGTCCTGGAGGGCGGGTTCAAAATTTTTTAAGGGAACATTCACATCAATGCCAGTACTGAGCAGGCAATAGTGCACAACATCGGCTTCAGCGGAGAGTTCCAGGAGGAGCCCGGCAACTTTCTTGTTGCCGATGAAAATATCATTGGGCCATTTGATGAGCGCACCGAGGTTGAATTCTTTTCGTATTGCCCGGGCAACCGCAATAGAACCAGCCATCGTGATCATGAAGATACGGTCAACCGGAACGTCGGGCTTCAGCACGATGGTGATCCAGATCCCCCCGCTGGGGGAGATCCATGCCCGCCCCAGCCTGCCGACACCTCCGCTCTGTTCTTCTGCAATGATCACGAGACCGTGCATCTTGTCCACGTCACCTTCGGAACAGAGCTGTTTTCCCACAGAAATAGTCGAGGCCGTATTCTCGAGATACCGCATCTTCTTGCCGATGAACTGTGTCCTGAGTTTTTTATGAATCTCGTACGGCAGCAGCTTGTTGCTCGTCCGGGTCAGCCGGTACCCCTCTTTCTGCGACGAGGATATATCGTATCCCATGGTCCGGAGCTCGTTGATATGCTTCCAGACAGCCGACCGGGTGATCTTCAGTTCGTTACTGATAGTCTCCCCGGATACCGGTGCTGTCGTCCGTTCGAGAATCTCAAGTACCCTGAATGCGGAATCCGGCATGAAATCACCGCTTGGAGTCGATCTGTTCCGCGGGGAGCGGACAGGGGTCTTTGCCGCACACCTGTTTGAGGATGGCGGTCTGGTGCTCCATCAGCGTAGCAAGATCGAATATCCCCGTGATATCCACGACACCGATTGCACCGATCGCGTTCCCATCGTTATCCCGGATAGGGGTGACCGTGACCGGCACCTGTTTGTAGGCCCCGCTCGTAGGTGTGACCTGTATGGTCCGGTTTTGTGCAATCACGTCAAGCAGCACCGGGCC
>JBAVWM010000361.1:0-3161 GCA_049697815.1 Methanoregula sp.
GAGTCGGGTCAACCGGGAGGTCCTTCTCGTCGGGAGTCACCATCCCGCCGCACGTGGTACAGAACCAGACCGGTATCGGGGTGGCGAAGATTCGCTGGCGGGAGATGCACCAGTCCCATTCCATCTGCTCGACCCAGTTCTCCATTCTGCGGAGCATGTGCTCGGGATACCACGTGATTTGGTGGGCGGCCTTCTGGATCTCGTCCGGCTTGATTTTCACAAACCACTGCCGTTCTGACAGGATCTCGATGGGTGTCTTGCAGCGCCAGCAGGTGCCCACACGCTGGGAAAGTTTCTCCTGCCGCTTTAAGATTTTCTGATCCTGCATATCAGCAAGGATTGCGGTGCGGCATTCAGTGGTGTTCAGGCCCTTGTACGTACCGGCAATCCCGGTCATCTTTCCCTGCTGGTCGATAGCTTTCCGGAGGGCGAGGTTGTGCTGTTTCCACCAGTGGACATCCTGCTTGTCGCCAAAGGTACAGATCATGACGGCACCGGAACCAAATGCGGGATCAACCGCTTCATCCTGCACGAGCGGGACATCGTGGCCGAAGATCGGCACTGTCAGGGATTTTCCCCTGAGCCGGTGGTAGCGCTCGTCGCCGGGGTGCACCGCGACGGCAACGCAGGCTGCAAGGAGCTCGGGGCGGGTAGTGGCTACCTCCACACCATCGAAATTAAAATAGTTGAGCGTGGTATCGCGGTCCTCATACGCCACTTCCGCAAACGCGATTGCCGTCTCGCAGCGGGTGCAGTAATTAACCGGGTGTTCGCTCTGGTAGATGTAGCCCGATTTCAGCATGCGGAGGAAGGAGAGCTGGGTCTTGCCGAAGTACTGTGGCATCATCGTGATGTACTCGTTGCTCCAGTCCGTGGAGAACGCCATCTTCCGCAGCGTTATGCGCATCGCGTCGATGTTCTTTATCGTCAGGTCCCGGCACAAAGTACGGAACTCCTCCCGGGAGACATCGTTTTTCGTGATATTGTTGATCTCCTCGACCTTGACTTCAGTCGGGAGCCCGTGGCAGTCCCACCCTTGAGGGAACATGACGTTGAAGCCCTTCATCCTTTTGTACCGGGCAAAGAAGTCGATATAGCACCAGTTGAGAGCGTTCCCGATATGGAAGTTCCCGGTCGGGTACGGCGGGGGTGTATCGATCACGAACTGGGGCTTTTGAGAATTCCTGTCAAAATAGTTGTCCTCGTCACGCCAGGTCTTCCGCCAGCGCTCTTCCACTTCGGCAAAATCATAATTTTTCGGCAGTTGATCTGATGGCACCATTCGGGACAAGGTTGGTTGTGGAATAAAATATAGTAATCGTATCAGGTTCGGGTCAGACAGGATCGTAATGATGTTTTGAGAGATCTGCCCTCTTTTTTAGTCACGATAAAACTCTTTTTACTCCAAAAAGAAAGTACTGACTAATGCAGCGACAGCGGGGCCTGGGGTTTGCGGCAGTACTGGTCGCGGGTGTCACCCTTGTCGGTCCGTATATCAGGCCTGCGTGGCTGATGGGACTTATCGTCGCCCTCTTTGCCCTTATCCTCTGGCATTTTTTTGATACAAAATACCTGACCTACACATTTTGTGCCCTTGCGGCACTCTATGGCACCGGTCTTCTCCCGTTCTTTGTTTTTGCTACAACCCTTGCCATGCTGGTCCTCGGTGAGCTCGTCTTCCAGACCGGTGCCGATGACCTGAACACCTATCTCTATTATATTATCTCGACCGCGTGGGCCGGGGTCCTTGTCATGGCTTACCTGCACGAGCGTGCGATCCTCACCGTGATCTTCGGTATCATTGCAGCAGTGCTCCTCAAGGTCATATTGCTCAAATACGAGGACTCGCTCGTTATTGAGGGGATCGGCATCGCTATGACCATGTGGCTGATCCAGGAACTCAATTACCAGGAGGATCTCCAGATGATCGTCGCGGCGGTGATTGTCGGGTTCACGTTCGGGTACTTTGCTTTCCGGGCAAGAACTGCCGATCTCTCCGGTCTTTTCTCTGCTGCCCTTGTCGGGATCATCCTGCTGGTCTTTGCTGCGCCGCAGGGCCCGCAGTGGTTCCTGATCATGCTTACGTTCTTTATCCTCGGCTCCGCTGCAACAAAGTACAAATTCGAGTACAAGAAGCGGATTGGTGTCCAGCAGGGCCAGAGCGGTGCACGGGGGTACCGGAATGTCTTTGCCAACGGGATCATTGCCGCTGCCGCTGCCGTCCTGTTCGGAGTCTTCCAGCAACCGGTTTTCGTGGTCATGTACGTAGGCTGCGTTGCTTCAGCGGCCGCTGATACCCTGGCAAGCGAGATTGGCGTGACCGGGGGTATCCCGCGCCTGATCACGACATTAAAGCAGGTTCCTATCGGCACCAATGGCGGCATAACGGTTACCGGTGAAACGGTGGCGTTCCTTGGCGGTTTTGTCGTATCGGCTGTTGCGATGCTCCTCCATGTCATCACTCCGCAGATGATGGTGATCTGTACCCTTGCAGGGTTCGTTGGCACCAACATTGACAGTGTAATAGGGGCCACGCTCGAGAACAGGGGATTCTTGGGAAATGCCGGGACCAACCTGCTTGCCACGCTGGGTGGCGGTATTTTTGCGCTCATCCTGTACCTGGCCCTGGCAGGTCGCGGGTCAGCATGATAGAACCAAAAACGAAGGACAGGTTTTTTTGTTCTGTGGATATCGTGCAGAAAACTCTGACGCCTTCGAGGGCATGCAGGCATGCCCCTGCCGCCGGGCATCCCCGGGATGGGATAGTTACATAGCACCCTGCAAGAAAAATCAGGCGTTTCCCGCTGATCCGATCCGTTTCCTCCGCATGCGCCCCGTCCCCTCACGGGGGGACTTCATGCCTGGAAAAAGGTTTTCCCCGGTGGAGGTTTTTTTATACTATTCTTCCAAAATTTTCGGTTTCAGGGGGAAGGAAATCCCTCGAATGGTTATTAAAAAAATATGCTCTGGAGAAATCATGGTACTTGACGCTCCCGGGGCTTCGCCCCGCCGCGTGGGCGCCACAATTGCGATTACGCCGTATTACCTGTACACAGAAATGGAGAATTTTTCAGAGCAGGCAATGCAGAGTCATCGCATGCGCCCCCGCCCCCAACGGGGCAGGGCTGGCGCAAGGGGGGCGATCATAGCTGATGCAAGAG
>JBAVWM010000362.1:0-1699 GCA_049697815.1 Methanoregula sp.
GGTATACCCAATAAGAAAATAAACAGAGTACGAATGACCATGAGCGATGAGATGATTGTGCAGGCATTGAAAGACGCCGGGAGCACGGAAAGAATCACATGCCCGCAGGCATTTGCGGTTGCCAAAAAGGAGCAGGCATCTCTTGCGGAATCTGGCGGGTACCGCACCTCGCACAAGATCCGGGTCCGCTGGTGCCAGCTGGGCTGCTTCCCATGAGCCGGTTCCTGCACGTCGTTGCAGTGGCGGATGCTGTCAGGGCTGCTGTAAAAATTGCCCCGGCCAGAACAATGGAAACGGTTCCGCTGGAGCAGTCCGCGGGCCGGGTGCTGGCTGCCCCTGTTATGGCGGATATCGATATCCCCGGGTTCGACCGCTCGGTGGTAGACGGGTATGCGGTCCGCTCATCGGATACTACCGGGGCCGGCAATGCATCCCCCGCGTTGCTCCAAAGCGTGGGACAGGTTGCAATGGGAACAAATGACAGGAAGCTGGTCCTGCGGGACAGTGAATGTGCGTATATACCGACCGGGGGAGTCATCCCGCAAGGCGCCGATGCGGCCGTGATGGTGGAATATACCGAGGAGGCCGGCGATACGATCCTTGTTAAAAAACCGGTTTCCCATGGCGAGAACATCCTCCTGCGGGACGAGGATTTTAAGAAAGGTGAAACCGTATTCCGGCCGGGCCGGCGGCTCACCCCGCAGGACGCCGGGGTCCTCGCAGCGTGCGGCTGTGCGATGGTTACGGTTGCGAAAAAACCCGTTATCGGGATCATCTCGACCGGAAACGAGCTGGTGCCGGTCACCGCCAGACCCGGGCCGGGGCAGGTCCGGGATGCCAACGCACCGATGCTCGCAGCGTGGCTTTCGGAGTACGGGTGCATACCAAGACACTATGGGATTGTAAGGGATGAACGCGAAGCCTTCGAGGCAGTAATCTCCAAAGCACTTCCCGAATGTGACGTGGTGCTCCTCTCGGGCGGCAGTTCCAAGGACGACCGGGACATGACCGCGGGGGTTATTGCGGGCAGGGGAGAAGTCCTCATCCACGGGATCGCGCTCGCGCCGGGCAAGCCCACGATCATCGGGATGGTTGATAAAAAGCCGGTCTTCGGTCTGCCCGGTCATCCTGCTTCGGCATTTGTCGTCCTCGTCGCGATCGTCCGCCCGCTCCTCGATACCATGCTTGGCCTGGAAAAGCACCTGCTCCTGACGGTAAAGGCGACTCTCCGAGAGAACATCCCGTCCCAGCGGGGGCGGGAGGAGTACGTCCGCGTCCGGGTGTAAAACGGCATCGCAACCCCGCTCTTTGGCAAGTCGGGGCTCCTGAACACACTCGTGAAAAGCGACGGGCTCATCTGCATCCCGGCCGGGTACGAAGGACTTGAGAAGGGTAACGAGGTTGAGGTGAGTTTATGGTGAAGCGGTACCTGCAGGTGATGACGCTCGACGAGGTCTTCACTATCCTCTCCCGCGAGTTTTTCTGCACACCTTCCACCGAGGCCGTTACGCTCGAAGCGGCATCCGGCCGGATCACATCCCGCCCCTTGTTTGGTACCTATTCCGTGCCGGAGATCCACCTTGCAGCAATGGATGGCATCGCGGTCGTGAGCGGGGAGACGAAAGGCGCATCCGAGCAGCATCCCGTCACGCTCGGCCGGGCCTTTCGGGTGAATACCGGTAACATAGTCCCACCCGGC
>JBAVWM010000363.1:0-9477 GCA_049697815.1 Methanoregula sp.
GAGCTGGAGGACATCGGCAAGGGTGGAAAACTCCGCTGTGACCAGTAATTTCCTTGCCTTTGATTCCTTCCGCAAACCGGGATATGAGGGAAAGTGGAACAATTACCATGCATCAGGTAGGGGGCGATGAGGATCAGGCAGAAAGTCAAGAGACCGGATCTATACCGGTCAATAGCAACAGGCTGCTTTTGTATTATGGTAGCGATGCTGGCTGGAAGCCTCATTATTTCCCCCGCATCAGCCAACCCACCCACGGAGATGTCATTATCCTATCATGAGCAATCCGGGGATCTCATTGTTGTCATCACGCATCCTGTTCCAAATCCACAGGAACATTACATAAAAGAAGTCACTGTCACGATCAACGGGAAGATGGTAAATGACGCACGGTATACCAGTCAGCCGACCCCTGATATTTTCACCTATACCTACCCGATAACCGCAGTTCCGGGAGATAAAATTGAGGTAACCGCATCGTGCGTTCTCTCCGGTTCGCTCTCACGACAACTATATACTACCGGCCCTGTCGGGACGAGCTCTTCGTCCTCTCCAGAAAGCCAGCCGACACAACAAGCTGCGGAAGGATTTGTACCGCTTCTCGGGGCAGCCGCAGCATTTCTGATCAGAAAAAAATAAAATATTGATTTTCAACGATCCCTGCCGGCCCTGCGTTCACTGTACGGGATCTCGGCACTCTTGCCTTTTGAAAGCTTCTCGGGCTCCCGACGTTCGCTCTCGAAACGTTCCTCAAATGGAATCTCAGCGCTTCTTCCTTTCGAGAGATTCTCCTTTTCATACCGTGCGCTCTCGAAGCGTTCCTGAAGCGGGATCTCGGCACTCCTTCCTTTCGAAAGATTCCTTTCATCATCCGGGTTTCGCTGCCAGCGCTCCTCAAAAGCTATCTCGCTGCTCCGCCGGGATGACGATCCCTGCACCAGGGGATTACCCTGCGCCGGTGAATCACCATCGGGAATAAAATCAATATCCTCGTCCGCCGGAGTGCCCCGTGAAGCCCGGGCAGTCCGTTGCGGAACCTGCTCCGGTCCACCGCCCGCAGCCCCCGGGACCGCAGAAGTGTGCCGGATACCAGTATACGCGTAAGGGCTCCTGTCAGGGGAGGCGGGATCCGCACCGCGAATCTGCGCCACCCGTTCATTTATATCCTCGTCCCGGTCTTTGGTGCTCCACTCGGTGAACATCAGGAACTGGAGGAAGGCTTCCGGTTCAAGGAAAAGGGATGCCCCCCTGCCGGTGAATTCGATGGTTCTTTCCACATCCCCGTACCATCCACCCGCCCGGATAATGATGGCATCACCCCGGGCATCAACCTGGTACACACGCTCGATCTCGCCGTTGCGTCCCCACGAGGTCTCGGTGATGCCGTTCTGTTCAAAAGTGATGATCTTCCCGACAGCACCATAATCCCCGCCCTCCCGCACGGCGATCTGCCGGGCGCCGTTCTCGTACCGGAAGCTCCGGGGACGCTGTCCGAACGCGAACGTCTCTTCAAGCATCCCGTACTTGTCAAAGACGAACCGCCGGAGTATCTTGTCCTGCCGGCGGGGATCGCGTTCAGTCATGATATCCGAGGAAGGATCGAACAGGTAAAGCCGTTTTATCGTCTTCCGCGCATCGAGAACCCGGACACCGCCGCTGCCGTACTGGTAAAACCGGGATATCGCATCCCGCTTCGTGCCGGCATGTTCCGTGATTGCAATATCTTCCATTCGGTACTCACGCCCGTGTTTTTTCGTTTTTTAACGTTTTTTTGTCTGTCGAGAAATAGTTTCTTCAAAAAGACTGCAGAGCTCCTGCGTTCTGCTGCAACGATAACATTGATTCCTTCACGCTGCAAATACAGCTCGTGTAATGTCTGAAGAAACACCAGCTTTGGAACCAACCCACCTTCCGGCAGTTCCTGAAAAAACCCTGTTCCTTGGCAGGTGGAGTACCCGGTTCTGGGCCTGGCTTATCGATTTCATCCTGATCATACTTTTTCTGAATATTGTCCGGGGGGTTCTTGAACCTTTCTGGAAGCTTCCGCTGCTGTGGGATTTCCGTCACTGGGAATTCTTTGCTCTCTGGTTTGAGACGATATTCTTTTTTGCCTACTGGACGGTGATGGAGGGGTTCCGGGGCCAGTCCGTCGGCAAAATGGTCATGAACTTACGCGTGGTCAACCGTGATGGCACAAAGATCAATTATTCCACGGCGGCAATCGAGAGTTTCGGCAAAGCGTTCCTCCTGCCTCTTGACTGCCTTATCGGGTGGCTCGGCATGCCCGCTTCCAAACTCCGGGTCTTCAACCGTATCTCCAATACCATTGTCATCAAGACCGATTACCGTGAACCGGCCGGTATCCTGTACGTGAAAGAAAAGTAATAACTACCCCAGCCCCTACTCTATTTTTATGCGTGCAATTGCCGTTCTGATGCTTGTAGTGGTATGTGTGGCGTTCGCCTGCGGGTGTACAGCCCCGGCCACCTCCCAGAAAACAACCCCCGTGCCAACCCAGGCAACCCAGGTCATGACGCAGGTGGCTTACGGACCGACTGTAAAGGTGAGCATAATTGCCACGTCATTTGATCCTCGTGAGCTGTATATCAAGACAGGAACTACGGTTACCTGGGTAAATGAAGACAGGATGTCCCGTAATGTTGTCCACCTGCCCACGGGAGCAACCGACAAGGAACTGTTCAATTCGGGATCTCTCTCGCCGGGAGAGAGCTTCAGTTATACGTTCTCTGCGCCCGGCAGGTACGTGTATGGCGACCCCCAGCATGGAGGTCTCCGATCGTATTTCGTGGAGGTAACATAACAGACACAACGAATCGAAATGGCAGGACTGAATAACGGGGATGCGAACGATAGTATTCCCGATCATAATGACGAAGCACCCGATGAAAACCGGGAATCCGGCGGCGATGTAAGCCCGTTGCAGGATGAACGGCTGGTACATTTTATCAGCCTGCTTTCCGATGACGATGAAGTCAGCAGATGGAAAGCAGCGGAAGCGCTGGGAAGGATGGAAGACCCGGCGGCTGTGGATGAACTCATCAGTACCCTCTGGGATGACGATGCCCGCGTCCGGCTCAAGGCTGCGTGGGCTCTCGGCCGTATAGGCGACCGGAGGGCGTACGCCCCGCTCGAGCGCCTGTACCGGATGGAAAGCGAAGGGGCACAGGAAATAATTAAGGAAGCACTTGACAACATACGTCGCGGCATGAGTCGGCAATAATCCGTGTTTTTTTCTTTTTATCGTGGAGTAACGGATACTTTTTAAGAATGCCGGGCACGGAAGGACAGTTTTATCTTTTTCTCTGTTGAATAGCACTCAAGAAAGAAGCATATGGCAGATATCGAGTCGCTCTACAAAAAAGTGGATGGCAGGATCCTCATCGAGATCAAGCTCTCTTCAGTCATGCAGCTCTTCAATTCATTCGATCCTGCACCCTTTCACGAGAAGGAGCTGGACTCTGCCGCAGAACACTACATTGTCGAGACCGTGAAGGATTTTTCGAAAAATACTCCTTTCAAAATCATCATCTACCTGCCTCCCGATATCGCCAGGAGCGAGCGGGCACAGAAGATCCCAAAGGCAATCCACAACCACTTCGAGTATAAGATGCTGGTGCAGGACCGGAAATTCCGCATGCGGTTCCGGCATGGCAGGAGTACGCTTCTCATCGGGCTCACGTTCCTGGCCATTGCCCTGGCTGCCCGTCAGGGAGTCTCCCACATCGACAAGCTGTTGTATGCCCAGATCTTCGCCGACGCCCTCCTGATCATCGGCTGGGCTGCAATGTGGGAGCCCGTCACCGTGCTGCTCTACGAGCTCTGGCCGATCATCCAGCTGAAACACACGTATGAAAAGATCAGCACCATGGAGATAGAGATCCTTCCCCTTCCCTGAGCGTTCAGGGCAGGCGGTGGACTTTTTTCAGGAGACTGACCAGTTTCTGTGTACTCTCTTTCGGCGTTCCGAATACAATCCGCTCTTCCGGCGTTTGCAGTGCCGAAAAAATGTGGGAAATCGCGTCCCCGTGCGAGGGCCCATACCCGCCCTCCAGGACGAGGGCCAGCGGACAATCGGCACGGAGGAGCAATGAGGTAAACACGCTGAAATCTGCGGGCATGATGTTCATCCCGCCGAGCGGGTCATCCGAGAGTATGTCCTGGCCGGCAGAGACAACCAGGCAATCCGGCCTGAACCGGTCCAGAGCAGGCAAAAATACCTGAAAAAAGATCTCCGTGTAATCCATACCCGTGGAACCGGGCCCGACAGGAACATTGAGGGTAAATCCCTTGCCATAACCGGTACCGACCTCTTCGATACTGCCCGAATAGGGGAAATGATGCTCCTGGTGCACCGAGCAGTACAAGACGCGGTTTGTCTGGTAGAAGGCGTGCTGGGTTCCGTTGCCATGATGGACATCCCAGTCAATGATGGCGACCCGGTCAACGCTTTTCAGTGCATGTTCCGCAGCGATCGCCACATTGTTCAGGAGACAGAACCCCATGGCACGTGCCCGTTCAGCATGATGGCCGGGGGGTCGGACAAAGGCGAAGGCGTGTTCACCGTCAAGGGACCGGTTTACAGCTGCAATAGCTCCGCCGGCGGCATGCAGGGCTGCATCAAATGACCGCGGAGTGATATAGGTATCACCGTCAAGATGATGCAGAAGGGCCGTTTCGGTACAGCGTTGTCTGAGGTGTTCCGTATAATGGGGATCATGGACACGATGCACCTCTTCGAGGGAGGCCGGTTCCGGAATAACCGGAGAAATCCCGGCCGGAACACCGGAGAGCGCAGCCAGCAGGCGTCCGTGGCACTCCGGATGGCCCGGGTTGTCGTGACCGGCGCAGGCAGGATCGATGATAACAGTGCAATGTCCCATATCCGGTTTCACCAGGTGCTGGCAGGAATACATGACTTTGGGAGTGCCGGGTTATCCATCTTGCGCACATCCTGTTCGCTATTTCCTGCAACGTCTGATGCGGGAAAACCGGCGCAGGCAGACCCATTCTCCGCTCATGAACCGGCAGCATGAATACCGATTCATTATCGTCCTGAAACCTGGAGCCGGCAAATATCCCATATCCGTTTTTAACAGATGTTAGAGAGGGACGCGTTTCATCGGGCTGACATTTGCACCTTTAAGATCACCCTCTGCAAAACGGAACCGCTCCCTGATGCTTAAAGGCAGTTCCTGTTCCCCGATCTCCACGAACCCGAAGGTCCCATAAAACCCGACCAGGTCAAGCGTCGAGTGCATATAAAGAGGCTCGTTCCCGCAGGCATCCACCAGTTCCCGCACAACCATCCGGGCATATCCCCGCCCGCGGTACTGATCCGGCGAGTAAACTGCGTCAACCTCAAGGCCATCCGGGTGCCGGCGGCACCGGGCTGCAGCAACAAGGGTGCCCTCAACAAACACACCAAAAACCCGGTCCCGGGAGGGATCTGCGTTCTGCTGGTGGTAGCTGAGCCAGACCTGTTCTGCCTGGGGAAATTCCCCTGATTCCAGCTCTTTGACCTGCACGTTCAGGCTGATGTGGGGGTTTACGATAAACAGCGGCCGCTCGGCATGCATGGCTACGCCGGCGGCGATACCACCTATCGGGATATTCCTGATATAATCAGACTGCCCGCGGCGGGCAATCATGATCAGGGACACATCAAGTTCCCCGGCTATGCGGGCAATTTCCCGGGCGGGACTGCCCTGCCGGATGATGGATTCTGCCCGGATCCCATTCTTTACGAGGTCCGCTTCGATCGCAGCCAGCTTTTGGCGGCTTTCCTCAATACGCCATGAAGGGTCTGGCCCGGGCACCTTCCTGTCCACTACATGGAGGAGCGTCATGTGCCGGATAGAGCCAAGGCTTTTTGCATATGCAAGGGTTTTTCCCGAGGGGCGGGAAAAGTCAACCGGGCAGAGCACGTGGGAGAACACGTTCCTGCAGAATTTTTTGAGGCCGGCCGTACCGGGATCCTCCGGGCCTTGGAAGTGCATGATGAGGACATCGGTATTGCTGCGCTGAATCACACCTTCTGAAACACTCCCGAGGATAAACCCGGAGAGGAGCCCTTTACCCCTTCCGCCCATGACAATAAGAGGGATATTTTCCGTATGCGCCAGACGGATAATAGCCCCGGCGATATCCCCGGATTGTGCTTCAATAATCCGCTGGCTGACCGAAACGCCGGTTATCTGTTCAAGGTACTGCCGCTTTTCCTCAAGACTGACCGTTGCCAGTTCGCGAGGAGACGGGTGAGCATTCCGTACCAGGCCATTCCCGGCCTCGGGGATTGACCCGTTGATGACGTGAACCAGCAGGATCTCCCCCATGCCCGGGATCTGGCCGATACATCCGAGCATAGTATCCGCATGGGCAGAAAAGTCCGTTGCGACAAGTACCCGTTTGAACATGCATCTTCCTGATCCTGTATCTGCACCGGGGTTTTTTAATCCGTCGTATGATTCCCCGTGCCGGATTGAATGCGAATACCTCCACCAGCATGGCAGGACACACCAGGAAAACAAGACGATGCATGAAAATAAAAGGGCGGGTTGGCGGAGTGCCTATAGAGTATAAAGGGATAACGCAAGCACGCTCATTACAATTGAATGTTTTTTTAAAAAAGCCGGGTGCCGGTCCAGGAAAGGATCAGCGGGAAAAACGGTGAAAAAACAAAAGATTACCCCGCGTTCAGCAGCAAATCCATCTGCTCCCTGCACGACGGGCAGAGCACTTTTTTCTTCCGGTCCAGCTCGTCCAGCGTATCGGGTTTGAACATGACGCATTCCCGATCGCTGCAGTGGGGAAGCCCGAGGAGGTGCCCGATCTCGTGTGCCCCCTCTTTGGCAATCCGGTCGATATAATCTTCGTCGCACTCCCGCCGGCCATAATACTCGTTCCCGAGCCGGGAGGTTGACACGACACCGGCGCCTACGGACTCGCGGGCGAGACCGAAGACAAAACTGTTGCCGTTCCTGAACAAATCCTGGTGCACGACCAGCAGGACCGGTTCAGAAATCTCGTGCCGGTGTTTATAAGCCTGGATACTGTCCAGAAGTGCCTGGGCATCCACCTGATGCCGGGCTGTTACATACCCCATGATGCGCACAGGATTCTCCGTCACCAGTGTCTTCACATCCAGAATTGAGGATATGAGGCGCGAGACCGGTACCTGGAAGCCGGAGGGGGACAATCTATCCCAAAAAATATGGATATGCATTGCAATATTCTGTAGGAATGGACGAGTATAAACATATTGAGACGTGCATTGGCAGGTATATCGCCGACAACTATTCACACGCCGTTGAGGTCGGGATCGGGAAGAATACGGATGCGGCAGAGATGCTTTCCCGTGCCGGGACTCTGCTCCGCAGTACCGATGTAAAAAAAATCCCGGTCCCGGGTGACCTTGCTTTCATTATTGATGATGTTTTTTCACCGGACGTTTCCCAATACCGGGGAGCGGATGTCATCTATGCAATACGGCCTGCCCTCGAGATGATCCCGCCCCTGATCGCGCTTGCAGAGAGAGTCAACTGCGATTGTATTGTCTACCATCTCGGTTTTGAATGGTACGGAAACGGGGGGGAGAAAATTGACTGCGGCGTGATCCTCCACCGGTATACCCGTCGTCAGAACCCGTCGAACAGGGTCGACTGAGTCTTTGCAGGGGGTTTCTTCTCCACGGGTTCTTTCCGGGTATCCGGTACTTCAGAAACGGGTAATTCTTTTTTCGGTGGCTCCGGCGCCGGTTCGTTTTTCTTCATCTCCTCCTCCTTTGCCTTTTTCTCTCGTTCCTTCTGCAGTTCCTTATCTTTCTCCTTCTCTTCCTGGGCAAGCACCCTGATAATCCCGGCCGAGCGGGATCGGTCGGACAGGAAAAAATTGAGCTGGTCTGCATCGAATGACAGATCGCGGGCAAATCCTGCAGGATCGTGCTCGATAAGCTGGGAAACCGTCCCGAGATAGTGTTCCCGCAGGGTGTTCTGGGGTATATGCATCATGCCGGCGACTTTGTTGAGGGTCGAGATACGGATAGATTTCTGCTTCTTTGCGGTGGACATCTTCTGCCAGCGTTCGGGAGGCATGATCCGCGCGTGGAGACCTTTCCCCCCGGTGGCATCCGCCATGCCCAGAAGCATGATTGCCGTTGCATAGCGCCAGAGGGTGTGGTACTGGCGCCGGTAGGTATAGCCAAGGTATTCATCAGCACGTGACAGGTATTGATAGGCAAGTCCGGTGCCGGCACTATCAGGGATCAGGTGTATGCTGCCCTCAACC
Source organism: Methanoregula sp. (assembly GCA_049697815.1). GTDB lineage: Archaea > Halobacteriota > Methanomicrobia > Methanomicrobiales > Methanospirillaceae > Methanoregula. Next base: position 8,302 of record JBAVWM010000363.1, read on the forward strand.
CACTGTTCGATCGTCTCCGGCGTATCATCCACTTCACGGGAGAGCCGCATCAGTTCCTTATCCGGGGTCCTGCCAAATAATGCGGTGATCAGGGTAAATATCGACACCCGTTCGTCCTTCTGCGACGTGTGGACCTGGTCATCGTCAAGCGTTGTCCTCCCGATTGCCGAGGCATAGAGCATATTGACCGCCGAGCGTATGTCCCCCTCCGCACTCTCGGCAATGATGCGCAGCGCTGTGTCACTGCAGGTTACCTTTTCCGCTGAACAGAGATATTTGAGCCGGGGAACCATGGTCCGGGCCTGCACTGCCTTGAACTGGACAGGATCGCACCGGCTCCGTATCTCCGGGGAGAGGCCATAGAGGTCGTTGGCTATCAGGACCATCGGCTGCTGTGCCTGGTTAATACAGTCCACAATCGCCTTGGCACCCCCGCGGTCCGCAGTACCCTGAAGGTTGTCCGCCTCATCAAGCACGATCAGTTTATGGGAAGCGCCGGTGAGGCTCGCAGTCGTGCTCCCGGCTCCGGCTATGCGTTCAATGACAGCAGCAGTCCGCTGGTCACTCGCATTCAGCTCGATCACTTCCCATCCCATATCACTCGCAAGTGCCCACGCGCTTGAGGTCTTGCCTATACCGGGCTTGCCGTAGATGAGCAAGGGCCGGGACTTCCGCGTCCAGGTCTTCGCCCAGTCTGCCATCTGTCGTACCGCCGTCGAGTTGCCGACAATGTCGGCAAGATGTGCGGGACGGTATTTCTCAGCCCAGTCCATACAGACACGTTGACCCTTTATCAAATAAATTATCACTGATGAAACGAAACTACCTTACACGGAAGGAATCCAGTACCCATTTTAGGTGATGCCGTGGTCCACAACTGCTCCACAGAGACAATTGCAAAAACAGTCCGGGAATACGAGGGCGTAAAGAGGAAACATGCCATCGGGGATATGGTGAAGGCACTGAGGATCGACGCCCCTCATGTGGTCGCCGCATTCGGGGAGGATGCTGCGGTACTAGAACACCACGGCGAAGCACTCCTCCTTGCAGCGGATGGCATCTGGAGCAAGCTGATGGATGCAGACCCGTACTGGGCCGGATACTGCTCGGTGCTTGTCAATATCCACGACATTGCAGCCATGGGCGGGCACCCGCTTGCCATGGTGGATATCTTTT
>JBAVWM010000364.1:0-2099 GCA_049697815.1 Methanoregula sp.
GATCTGGCGGAGCGCTTCACAGTAGTTCGTCATATCCGTCAGGATGACCAGCACGTGCATACCGAGCTCGAAAGCAAGGTATTCGGCAGTGGTCAGGGCGAGACGCGGGGTGATGATACGTTCCACGGCCGGGTCGTCCGCAAGGTTGAGGAAGACGACGGCACGCTCGAGTGCGCCGGTGCGCTCGAAGTCCTGCATGAAGTAGTTCGCTTCTTCCTTGGTGATACCCATTGCAGCGAACACCACGGCGAACGTCTCGGTCGAGCCGGGCACTTTTGCCTGGCGGGCTATCTGAAGGGCAACATTGTTGTGCGGCAGACCTGCTGCCGAGAAGATCGGGAGTTTCTGGCCACGGACAAGGGTGTTGGTACCGTCGATCGTGGAGATACCGGTCTGGATGAAATCCGCGGGCATGCCGCGGGCGTACGGGTTGATGGCCGCACCGGTGATGTCGAGGCGCTTCTCTGGCACAATCTCCGGGCCGCCGTCGATGGGCTTGCCGCCTCCGGAGAGGATACGGCCGAGCATCTCCCTGCCCACGGGCATCTTGATGGTCTCGCCGGTGAAGCGGATACCGCTGTCCCTGCCAATACCGGTCGTGGTCTCGAATACCTGGACAACAACCAGCTCGTCGCTCGTATCGAGCACCTGGCCGCGCTTGATCGTGCCGTCGAAAAGGACTATGTTCACGAGTTCCTGGTAGGCAACCGGCTCGGTCTTCTCAACGAAAACAAGGGGGCCGGCAATCTTACTAATCGTCCTGTATTCCTTCATGCTGCCGACCTCAGGGTGTTGAACTCTGCGTCCATCTGGTTCTCGATCTTCGCGAGTTCCGGCTTGTAATCCTTGATGAACTTGATCTGGGGCAGATCGTTCTTGGACTTGACGCCGATGATCTGTGCCGGGCTGACACCAGCGAGCTGGGCAGCGTAGGCGAATTCGGCGAAGTGCTTGATCGCCTTCATCATGTCGTACTGCTTGCTCATGTCACAGAATGTGTCGACTGCGTCGTACGCGTTCTGCTGGAGGAAGATCTCGCGGATCATGCGGGCGACCTCGATTGTTACCTGTTCTGACTCGGGCAGGGCGTCGGAACCGACGAGCTGCACGATCTCCTGCAGTTCTGCTTCCTTCTGGAGGACTTCCATGGCCCAGGACCGGATTTTGTTCCACTCAGGGGAAACTTCCTTGTCATAGTAATCCTGGAGGGCTTCGAGGTAGAGCGAGTAGGAGTTAAGCCAGTTGATGGCCGGGAAGTGCCGGCGCTGGGAGAGCTTCGCGTCCAGTGCCCAGAAGACCTTGACGATACGCAGGGTGTTCTGAGTGACCGGTTCCGAGAAGTCGCCCCCGGGCGGTGAGACCGCGCCGATGACCGAGACCGAACCGGATGCCCCGTTCAGGGTCTCGACAAGACCGGCACGCTCGTAGAACTCCGAGAGCCGGGCTGCGAGGTATGCCGGGTACCCTTCTTCACCGGGCATCTCTTCAAGACGGGATGAAATCTCACGCATGGCTTCTGCCCAGCGGGAGGTCGAATCTGCCATAAGGGATACGTCGTACCCCATATCACGGAAGTATTCCGCGATGGTGATACCGGTGTATACGGATGCCTCACGGGCAGCCACCGGCATGTTGGACGTGTTTGCAATGAGCACCGTCCGCTCCATGAGGGGTTTTCCGGACTTCGGGTCCTCGAGGTGCGGGAATTCCGTAAGAACTTCCGTCATCTCGTTGCCGCGTTCACCGCAGCCGATGTAGACCACGATCTCGGCATCCGACCACTTGGCCAGCTGCTGCTGGGTGACCGTCTTGCCACTCCCGAACGGGCCGGGAATGGCAGCAGTGCCACCCTTTGCGATGGGGAAGAGACCGTCGAGGATACGCTGACCGGTGATCAGCGGGATCGTCGGGTTCTTCTTCTCCTTCACAGGACGGGGGACCCGGACCGGCCAGCGCTGGGTCATCGGGTACTCGCGGCCGTCTTCGAGAATGCAGATTATCTCATCGACCGTGAAGTCCCCGCTCTTGATCGTCTTGACTGTCCCCGGTTTAGCATTGGGTGGCAGCATGACCCGGTGGACGATGTTGGTCTCCTGTAC
>JBAVWM010000365.1:0-1727 GCA_049697815.1 Methanoregula sp.
TCCCGAAGCACGCCGTCGCGGGCGCCGGCAAACCGCCCGTCGGCTTGCCGGTCGACTTCCCGCCAAAACGAAACGGTTCTTTGGTACTTCACGGGGTAATTAAGTATAATGCTATCAACCAGTTGCCAACATCAAGTGAGATTTTTATAGTGGATAAGTCATTAGATGAGCTGAAGAAGGCTTTTAATGTTCTTTTGGACATTCCTAATGTTGTAGTGGATGAAGTAGAAATTGACCGTCAAGAGAACTACAGAGTCACTCTTCATAGCATAGAGCAGGGAACCCATTGCCATAAATGTGGTCATTTTATTGATCATTTTTATGGGCATGGCGAGTTCATTACGCTCAGGCATTTACCCGTGATGGGTCGGCAGGTTGAATTGCGTTTTCGTCCACAGCGGTACCTCTGTACACAATGCGGGGAGCCGTCAACGACGACCCAAAAATTGGCATGGTATGAACCTCGAAGTAGATGCACGAAAGCCTTTGAGAACCATATTTTGTTGGTTTGTGTGAATAGTACGGTTTTAGATGTCAGTATAAAAGAAGACATCGGCTATGAAGCAGTACGGGGGATTATTGATCGTTATATTGTCAAGAGCGTTGATTGGCAGACGATTAAAGCGCTCAAAGTGATCGGGATTGATGAAATCGCTTTAAAGAAAGGTCACCAGGATTTTGTGACGATTGTGACGGGCCGTATCGGTGAAAAGACGATGATTTTGGGCGTCTTGGCGGATCGGAAGAAGGAAACGGTCAAAGAATTTTTAACCAGCATTCCCAAGAGGTTACGTACACAGATTCGCTGTGTGTGTTCGGATATGTACACCGGATTTATTAATGCTGCAAAAGAAGTTTTTGGCAAAAAGGTTCAGATCATTGTCGATCGATTTCATGTCGCTAAATTATATGGAAAGGGCCTTGATGAATTGCGTAAGAAAGAGTTACAACGACTGCGGAAGACCTTATCAAAAGACCAGTATAAAGAGTTAGAAGGCGTGATGTGGATTTTGCGTAAACGACCTGAAGATTTAACCACAACAGATCAAGAAATATTGGATAAATTGTTTAAGTATTCACCCAGTTTGCAACAAGGTTATCAATTAAAAAATGAGTTAACTGCCCTATTAGATAGGGATCTTGATCGCCGTCGCGGCAAACAAAACCTTACCGGGTGGATGAACCGTGTCAAAAAGAGTTCAGTCCGTTGCTTCGATAAGTTTTTAAAGACGTTAGCAACCTACAAAGATGAGGTAGCCAATTATTTTTCAGATCGACTAACGAGTGGGTTTGTCGAGGGACTGAATAATAAGATCAAAGTGATTAAGAGGCGGTGCTATGGTTTGAAGAATATGGGGCATCTTTTCCAGCATCTTTATCTGGACCTTTGTGGATATTCTTTATATGCCTGCAAAAAATCATAGGGTTATCGAAATTTGCGCTGAAGTGATCGAGTTATAAAAAGCGATTCATGTACAGCAACTTTTTGTTTTTGAAAAGGATCTGTACTCCCGCAATCCCCAAAGAACCCACGAAGAATCGTAAGGTCTTTGATAAACCTCTAAAATATCCTCCATCGCACAGACGAATTCGGCGTTGGCTTGCGGGGGGATACACCATTGTTTCTTGAGCCAAGGTTTAAGTTCGTTTTTTTTAAAACCTGTCGTACTGTTTCATAAGAAAGCTCATCAAAATAATTGAGTTCCACCATTTTATCGGCTAAGAGC
>JBAVWM010000366.1:0-17737 GCA_049697815.1 Methanoregula sp.
GTTCTCAAATACCCGCATATATTTCATTGGCTTAAACTGTTTTTCTGAACGATATACTCCGTAGGAATCATTTCCTGGAGATGGAACTGTCATTATCTTTCTACGACCGGGACTGTTGATACCGATACCTCACCAGAGCAAAAAAATGAAAATTGCGAGCCGGTTGATAGAAGAATTCAGATCAGACAACCTTTACTCTTTAAAGCAGCACCCCCTTGCGCCGCAAGAATCGAAGATTTTGGAGATCTTCTCAAGACAACTCTTCGTGACGAGCACCATTCCACCGCAATGGGACGAGCGCAGCTATGATAGTTTCCCGAGAAGGTAATACAACAGTATCGCAGGGCGTAGGTGCGACCAAGGGGGACATGCACTATCCCTTCAGGCGGTATATATTTTCCATGGATACGGTGGGTATTCTGCAGCATACAACAATCCGCAATCAGTGCATAACTACCCACTGGTACAATCCGAGAACCTGGTCTTTTGTACACTCTTTCTCATTTTCTCACTGCATTTTGGATGATTACCCTGCCGGTGATTTATATCTGGCATACTAACTGCATACAACTTTTTGAATGACCGGGCAATCGGACATTTTTATGTGCAGGTAAAAAAATCCTGAAAAATAGTCTTGCCCAAAATTTGAGAGTTCGTATCACTTTGATTTTGCTCTGGCTTAATCCGGGGTCAGCATTTTCGAACCTTGAGCGATACATCATTATCCGAGGATCAACCTCTTCTAAAATAAAAGTTTTATTAAGTCATGACCGCATTTCTCTTGTTGTGAATTTTTATGATACATATCAAGCGAAGAGAGCAACTGGACTTCGGGTATGAATTATTCATCGCAGCGGTATCGATTCTATCAGTTTTCAATATGGTACTTGCCTACATCCCCGGTGTTGACCAGGATGCGCTCAATGTTGTCTACATCATCAACGCGGTGCTCACCCTGCTCTTCATCTACGACTTTGGTCTCAGGTTAGCAACGGCACCGTCCCGGTCTTTTTATTTCTTCCGCGATTATGGCTGGGCTGATCTTCTGGCAACTATCCCGGCGTTACGCATCTTCCGGTTGTTCCGGATATACAAGGCATACCGGATTATCAAAAAATCCGGGATACCGTATATCATGACCTATCTTTCCAGGAACCGGGCCGAATCGGCATTATATATCCTGGTATTAATGGTTATCATTATCATCGAATCGGGGGGGTTCCTGGTCCTGCAGGCGGAAAGAGCATCGCTGTCTGCGAATATCCTCACCGCCGGAGATGCAATATGGTGGGCGTATGTTACCATCACCACGGTCGGCTACGGAGACCGGTTTCCCACAACCACAATGGGCCGGATCGTGGGGATCCTGGTAATGACCACCGGGGTAGCTGTCTTTGCAACATTTGCCGGGTTGATTTCAAGCAAATTGCTCGCCTCACCAGCAAAAGAGGATGAATCACCGGAACAGCCCCAGTCAGGAGAAGACCCGGCTGCCAGGCATCTCGCGGAACTGAAAAAACTGATCAGCGAACGGGAGAAGATAGAAACAGAGATCTCAAGCCGCATCGAAAAGCTGGAACATTTGCTGGAAAAGAGTTAATATCAGGATTGTGAGGGGAATAAACAGCTATTATCAGTAATCTTTTTTTTTAATATCATACACAGATGAACCTGCCTCGGGGGATAGAAATGTCCCCCTTTTGTAAGGTGTCACAAGTATCAAAATGGTAAAAAATACAGGATACCGGCCTTATAGTTTCACCGGTATTGTTGTCGTGTGAGAGAACGGTATCTTCGGGTTGAGCCCGAACAAATCAGGAACTGCAGTCCCACGGATCTGGAGCGTGATTTCGCCATTCATGAGCGCCCCGATCCCTGCACCGAGCAGGTCCGATGTTTTGATGGTGACAGGAATCGATATTTCGTTCATACCGGGCTTGATATCATATCCGCCGCCCTCTCCATGCCCGATACTGACCCAGTCGTTACCCTTCTGGTAGTACACGTCAAAAACTACTGATTTCAGTGTAATACCAACGGGGTTCGGATTGTTGACATTCAACGTGACATTGAGTCCAATCTCCTGAAGAGTAACCGATTGTACCACGACATCTGTTACATTGATTTCCGGCTCTTTTATGAGCGTGCTGCACCCAGCTATAAGAATCAAAGCTGCAATAAGCCCAAGAATAGTATAATGGCGCCAATACATGAATCAGAATACATACTCATAGTATTTGATATGAGTCCCTACGATTCCAGCAATTTCTTCGCAAATTCCTGTGAAGCAAGCAGCAACCCGCGGTCTTCTTTGGACGCGTGCCACGCAGCGCTGTACAGCAGGAGCAGGGCATTGTCCATCATAGTATCAAACTCCCGGTCTGTATCATCCGCTGCGGGCACGGGTTTTGCCATCAGGGCGGCATCGGCCGGCAGGAACTTCAGATACGTCACCGGGCGGGGCAGGTTCTTTTCGAGCAGCTCCGCGTGCTGGCGGAGGATGCCAAATGCCCTTATCACGGGCTCGGGTATCCCGTCATGAAGGACAGCGGCATGCGACAAGTCTGCCGCCTTCCGGTAATCTCCCTCAGAGAATCGGACGAAAGCTGTTGCTGCACTATGCCCGGTTACTGGGTCAAGTGCGGTGAAGGCATCGCGGGTCGATTCGACATAGTTCCTGTGCGGCCCTGGGGGCAGCTCATTTCCTGAGGAAACTTCAGCCACACCAAAGCGGAAATGCAGCCGGATGACAAGCACCGTCAGCCCGCCGGCATAGAGCAGCTGGAGCGTGACTCCCCCAATATAGTCGATGGGAGTCACCATGAAAATAAACCCGTAGACCGGGGTTGTAAGGGAAACGATATCCTTCCGTGGCCGGAGCCATGCAAGGTACGCGAGAAGACAGGAAGCAAGGAACCCGCCGGCTGCCGCGTACTGGATCTCATTGAGTATGCCGACGTTCCAAAATATGATTCCCAAGATGGTGCCGCCGAATGCAAGCACGGGAACGAGCGCTTTGAGATAGAGGTCGCGGGTATTGCTTATCCCGCCGTCAGAATTATCGGTCATGGTTGCAGGGCTCCGGTATCATGGAAATACTACCATGCATTGTTATGACTGCCTGTCAATTTTCCGGATGATAACGCAGTTGATGACCGGGTCGCCCGTCACCATGTAGCGCCGGATCACCTGGCCATAAGCCTCGACGATATCGTTCACCTTCACATCCTCGTCAGGGCTCGTAAACATCTTCACCGATATCGCCCCGGTACGGTCTGCAATCGTGAAAGACGGGCGGTTGAGGAACTGGAAATGGACGCTCTCGACCACACCTTCGATACGGACGATCTTGCCGATCATGTTCTCGTTGATCAGCCTGACCCGCACCGTCTTTGCTTCCTTCTCGTACGTCGGCTCCAGGTCCTTATACTGGCTGCGGCTCATGTAGTTAAGAGCAACGGGAATGACGAGCAGCAGAAAAAGGCTCGGGATCATCCAGATGAGATTCGACCGGATGTCCGGAGACATCATTGAAGCAACAATTAATAAAAGGGTGAAGAAGACAAACACCCCAATCGAGATGTTTGAAACCTTCACATTGATGGTTCCGATTTTCATGAAATAATTGATGGGTGGTTTATCTACTTCAGTGCTGCGATCTCTTTCCTGAACGCAACCCAGTAGATGATACCGACGAAGAGCAAGCCTCCGACGATGTTACCAAGCGTAACCGGAATAAGGTTTGACATCCACATGTTTATCCAGTCTACCTTCGTTGGGGTATTGGTTAAGGCTGCAGTCATGATACCAGCCGGGATAAAGTACATGTTCGCGATGGAGTGTTCAAGGCCGCTGGAAACGAAGGCCATGATCGGGAACCAGATACCAAAGAACTTACCCGCCGCGTCATCCGCGCAGATACCGAGAAGGATAGCGAGGTTGACAAGCCAGTTGCAGCCAATCCCCTTAAGGAATGCTGAATAGAATCCCATCATGCCAACATAGCCGGTCTTTGCTCCCATGATGGCTAGAGCCCGCGTTCCGAATGCGGTGATCGTTGCGGCACCTGCTGCATCGAAACTGACAAACGGTCCGTTTGCCATGATATATGCCCAGGTAATCGAGCCGATAAAGTTCCCGATGTAGACAAAGACCCAGAGGGTCAGAACCTGCGCCCAGCTGATCTTGTGGATGAATGCAGCCATCGGGGCAAGCATTGCGTCACCGGTAAAGAGTTCAGCACCCGTAAGGACGGTGATAATAAGCCCAACCGGGAACACTGCACCCAGAACCAGCTGTGCCATACCAGCCGATGCGAAACCACCGGGAACAGCTCCCGCGGCAATCTGCGCGGCCGAATAGACAATTCCCGTACTGCACACTGTTGCAAGGGCGCCACCCATGGCGATGTACGCACCAGACATGAATCCACGGAGAACCATGTTCCATGCGGGGAGTCCCACTTTGTACTTACCGGCATCGCCAGCCTTTGCGACGATTGCTACCGGAGGATGAAACACCATTTTTTTACACACCTCTGAAATATCCACCTATACCAGCAACGTATTATACCACTTTTCTGTATAGGTCAATGTAAGATTCATTTTCGACGTTATTAATAATTTTCTAATCGTTTGCGATTCTGACTGCAAAAAACGTGGAATAAGAAAAGAGCAGGAACCGATAAGTTAACTCTTTATAGTGTATATCGGTTGATATCCAGGATTTTCACAGATGAACAGCGTACCGGATATTTAATGTTAGTCTGTTTCCCGTAATTTTACCGCGCACGGACCGGACGCGTAAATGAGGTTTTTTTTATCGAGTTTTTCTGAAAACCACGAGCTCTGGCAGGAAACCGGCTCTTTCGGGTTCCGCTTTACACTTCAGGGTATAGGATGTCCCCATCCATAATATTCAAAACCGTTTGTTGGGAATATCATATACTGTTTCTTGCTCCTGACTGAGGTACCTGATGAAGTATTGCGCTATTACCGGGCCTATTTTCGAACAGCATGACTGTAAGGGGCATGTCGAGTGCTGGGACCGGCTCATGGGCATTATCGACCGGCTCCCCCACCATATCACCCGCCGCGATCCCATTCCTGCTGCACCCGGCGATATTGAGCGTGTCCACCACCCGGGATACCTGAAATGGCTCCGCCAGCAATGCGAAAAGAACGTCAGATATGATTTCATCCATGATTTTCAGTTCATTGGCGGAAGTTTTTACCAGAGTTCGCTGCATAGCGGGTATATCGATGAAAATACCTACATCAATCCCCACTCGTACGATGTTGCCACCCATGCCGCGGGATCGGCCATTGCTGCCGTTGAGCGCACGCTTGATGGTGAGAGCTGTTTCGCGCTTGTCCGCCCCCCGGGCCACCATGCTGCCGCGACATGGGCAATGGGGTTCTGCCTCATCAACAACGTGGCCATTGCCGCTGCTAAAGCCCTGACGCAAGTGGATCGCGTAGCCATCATTGACTGGGACGCGCATCACGGGAATGGCACGCAAGACATCTTCTATACCAACGATCGCGTCCTGTACTGCTCAACGCACCAGGAAGATACCTTCCCGCACACCGGCAATATCGAGGAGACGGGCAGCGGTCCCGGCACCGGGTTCACCATCAATGCCCCGCTCCCACGCAAGAGCACCATCGCGGATTATTCCTTCGTGTTCAACGAGGTGTTCATGCCGGCAATCGCCCGCATGAAACCCGATCTCATCATCATATCGGCGGGGCAGGACATCCTCTCCGATGATCCGGTCGGCAATATGCAGCTGGTGCCGGAGGATATGGGCTTCCTGACGAGGCTTGTTCTTGATGCCACCAGCATGCCCCTTACGCTCGTCCTGGAAGGGGGTTACGGTCCTTCGCACGCGGCGGCAGTCCGGAATATTTTTGAGGCACTGGGCGGAGCCCGGTTTTCCTGTGGGAATCTGGCGCCCAATAAAAAAACCCTTGGTCTTGTCTCCCGGCTGCAGAGGATCCACAACCTGTACTGACGGGGCAGGCCCCGTACATCAAACCGTTAAGGAAAAAAAGAGGGAGCACCAACAAAACGTATGGATAAACGAACAATCGCGATCCTTGGAGCAGGTATACTGGTAACGCTCCTCCTCCTTTTTGTCGATATCTACCTTGCGGGAATTGCCTTCATCGTTATAGTCGTCCTTGTCATGTCCCTCATGATCATGCAGGACTCCACATTTTTACCCCAGATAGATGTACGGTTGCGGGATGATGCAAAGGCAGTCGTCCTCACCAATACCGGGAATTCACCTGCAGTGAAAATCCATGTCACACTCGTCCCCTTGAATATTGAATATAATGTGGCCTCCCTTGCCGTTGACGAGTCGCATGAATATACTTTTCCGACCATGCTCACGGAGGTAAAGGTCGTCGTCACATTTGCAAATGAAAAGGGACAATCGTTCTCCCATGCCCAGAACCTCTCGGCAACGGATGAAGAGTTCGACCCATTGAAACCAATGGTCCCTGTCTTCGGGTGGAAATAACCAGGTACAATACTGGCGGGTTCACCTTCTACAATTCGGGTTCATGTACCGTCAAGACCTCGGGCACCGGCCTTGCTGTTGGTAACAAAGATTCCCCCGGTCACGGCCATCCCCAAGTATCAGGTCAACCCGATCACCGTTATTCCTGGAACTAATCCTTTTTTCCGGCGTAACCTGTAACCCTGCTGATCGGCCGGCATGCAGGATCCGCCATATTGCACTGATGATAACGGAAGGACTGCACTGGCAACCTCCCTCGCAAAGCCGGATCAGACGTTCCAGTACCCGGCAGATTGTCCGGCAGGAAGGCGTATCCCCGAAGTATATCCTGACGGAGCTTTCCCCCGGATCAAATCGGTATCTATTTATTCAGTATTCCATATGGATCACCTGAGGAAGGAGCTGGGTTTCAGCATGTATGCACGGGGCAGATGGAAGCGGTTCTGTATTACGGTCATGTGTATTCTGGTCTTGATGCCTGTCATGTGCTGGTCTGCAGGTGCGGCAACGGCCGTGCGTGGAGCAACCACAACGTCCCAGTACCAGGTCCTGCAGCCTCGTACGCTGGAAACCGTTGTTCCTGCATGCCAGGCCCCGTGCGAGTGTATGGGGGAGGGGAGTGCACAGGCAAAATGGGGGGCAAACGGGTACATCCGGTGCAGTCAGACCTCGTGCGGGCAGGCCCCGACCATTGCAGCAGTCATCCCCTATTACTGTTTCAGGAAAAACGACCTGATCCCCGTCCAGAGAAAGGACATACTGGTTGTCACGACGACAACCCTGCATCCTGTCCAGAAATATGACTGTGCATCCGGGCTTACCCTCTGTGTCGGGTGGGGATGCATCAATACAAGCGCGGACAACAGCAACTGCGGGGCCTGCAGCAAAGGCTGCCCGATCGGAAAAGTGTGCACGAATGGTCAGTGCGTAGTACCGCTCAAGGAACTTGTGACTCCTGGTACCAGTAACCGGGACAATGATGGGATAATAGACATTCTGGACAACTGCCCGGATACCTTTAACCCGGGCCAAGAGGATTACGATAAAGATGGGGTAGGCGATGAGTGTGACAACTGCGTTCATACCGCAAATCCCGGACAGGAGGATGCAGACGGGGATAAGGTCGGGGATGTCTGCGATCTCTGCCCGAACAAGGCGGATCCCCAGGGGCATTCATGGGAGGATGACATGGAAGCACCCGGCCATCTCGATGATGACGGCGATCTGATCGGGAACCGGTGCGACAACTGCCCCACTGTTGCAAACCCTGACCAGAAAGACACCAACCAGAACGGATGGGGGGATACCTGCGACGTCGACCTCTCGATACAGGCAGTCGATGCTGTCCAGTCGGTGTACGACGTCCCGCTTGTCAGGGGGAAAGGAACCGCATTCCGTGTCCAGGTGCGATCGACCGCATCCTACCCGGTCAAGACCAGCTTCCGGCTGATGCTTCCGGCAACCGAATGGGACATGGTGCGCGGGAACGCGATGGACAAATCAATTGTCCCGGCAGGGTATAAGTTCCCCGAGATCTGGGGCCCGGTCGAGATACCGGCACACGCTGACCACTACGTTGTCATGCTGCCGGTGATCAATGAAACGGAACGGGATAAGGAGATCGACCTGTCCGCCCAGCAGATTGCCGGGCGCTTGATAAAGCCCGACCAGGACAACTGGCTGTACGGGGACGTGCTTCCGGATGTCCGGGTTGTCCCCAAACCGATCGGGAACACGGCCTCCTTTACCGTGATCATCGATCCCGACAATGTCGTCCCCGAGGCGGACGAGAACAATAACAGGATGTCATCGTTCCCGTACTCGGTTTTTACAACCCGGGGATACAGTTTTGGCATCCAGCGGCTGAACGTGGTCTCCAAGGGCTGGGATCCCGCGTGGGACAACGACCCTGCGGCAAATCCTCAGAACTGCAGGAAGACCTGCGGCCCCGGAGATCAAGGACAGGCACGGACAGTTATCAAGCACAACCTCGAATATCTCCTCGCTGTCTTCCCGGTGGCTGATGACAAGGTGTATGCCCGGTTCCTTCCCGGAGAAGAAACCTGGGACACGGAGAACGAACCCTACAACGATGACCGCGGGGCGTACCTGACCCACCTGTATTCAAAAGTCGCGGGAATCTACGACTGGGGTGTCGGGCTGACCTGCGGCTGCTGCGGTGGGACTATGCTCTGGGATACGAAAGCCGTGCTCATCGGGAACTCGAGCGGGAATATCCAGAACCTCGCCCATGAAGCAAGCCACGTTACCGTTGTTGCCGGATCATCCGATTGCTATGGCTGCGGCGAACCAACCAATGATGCCCGGTGCAGCGACTGTGTCAGCAGCCCGGGATTCTGGGTGAACCGGTGGCGGGAGTACCCGCGCGGGAGCGCCCCTGCCGGCTGGTCCCCGGCGGACGCAGCCACGTGGACGACCGGGAGCGCCGACTGGCTCCGGAAGTGCTCGTACATGGATTTTGCCGATTATGCTCCTTACTGCTGGGCCCGCAAGGACGCGATCGGCAGGGACAGCGGGGGCTTCTTCGATGACGGGTACTTGAACCTCATCTCAAACCTCGCCGATCCGAACGATCCGAAAGGTATTCTGGTGAAAGGTGCACTCCTGAAAAACGGGACCGCGTCCTTTGATTCGTTCACGATCCTCCCGGCCACCCATCTTGATATCGAACCCGGGACAAAAGGGGAATACCACCTTCTTCTCCTTGATGCCGCGGGAACGGTCCTGTCGGATACCGGGTTCAATGTCACGTTCTTTGCTACTGCAGATCCCCCCAGGTCCGGAGCTGTCCCTGTGGACCGGATGGCGTTTGCCTCGATCTTCGGGTGGAAGAACGGGACACAACAGATCGAACTGCGCAACGCGGCCGGGCAGGTCCTTGCGGTACGGAAAGTCTCGCCACACCCCCCGGTCGTCCACATCCTCTTTCCCCAGGGAGGCGAGCGGTGGAAAGCCGGGGAATTGAGGACGGTACGGTGGGAGGCATCCGATGCGGACGGCGACCCGCTCACCGCAGCGGTGCTGGTGAGCAGTGACGGGGGATCCACCTGGGTCCCGGCAGGGAGCGATCTGTCAGGATCCGCGTTCACATTCGATACCACCGGCCTTGCCGGGTCAGAGAACGCACGGATAAAGGTCAGGGTTTCGGACGGGGTGAATACGGCTGAAGCGGTATCTGATGCGGGATTCACGATCATCGGCGAATCCCCGTCTACCATGGCAACGACAAAGGCTGCCGGTGGGATGGCAACCGGGATACTCGCCTGCACGGCAGTGCTTATGGCTTCTTTGCTGTTCCTCATAGATCCCCGGAAGAGGACGAGGTAATACCGGGATACAACCTTTCTTTTTTTCTGGTACCGGTTCACTTCTCATGAATGAATAAAAAACGATTACCCGACATACCCCTCTAGCATCGCGAGCGCCTCGAGTTCCTTCTTCCCGCCGCACTTCCGGACAATGCCGGCATGGTAATCGATCAGTTTCCTGATCTCCGGGTCCCGGGAGATTTTGTACCGGGTGGCGTGAACGGTGGCATCGATCAAGTTGTTGAACCCCCGGTTGACCGGATACAGGGTGACTTCCTCAATCAGCTCTTTCTCCGGTTTCAGCGAAACAGTCATCGTCTCGGCAGTCCGGTGTTCGACCGTTGCGCTGAACGCTGCCCACGCGTCCGCCCCGGCGAGGCGCTGCATGGTCTTCCCGTTCACCGGTTCATCTATGAACATTTCCCGGGGCAGGTCCTCGAACGCGGTCTTCACGTACACGAGCGGGTCATGGATAAAATTGGCAACAATCCAGCCATCGCGCGCAATGTTCTCCGCGGTGTGGCTCCCTAAAAAAAGTACACTACGATATTTCTTTTCCCGGTAATGGATACCAATAGGGGCTGCGTTGAAGGCCGTGGTAGCGATAACCTCGTTGATGCCGCCCTTCAGGAGTCCCATGACCAGCCCTCCCCAAGCGCGATATAGATGGACGCAATCGTGATGTCGGCAATGGAGCCCGGATTGATGTCCCGCTGGATACAGTCCCCGTCGAACTGCTGGACCGAGAGTTTCCCGTCAATCACATCGCGGGCCCGGAGCATCGTCTCCCGTGCAACCTCGGGGCCGTGCTTCTTGACGATGAAGGTATCCGGTTCGGTTGCAAGGAGTGTGAGGAACGTGTCTGCAATGGACTGCCGCCCGGGCCCGAAATGTTTCAGCAGATCGGCGCCGCGGCGAACAAGCGGGAAACCAGTCACCCACTCGCGGGCAACCATGTCATGCGCTGCTGAGTGTTGCATGATGTCGAGGAGCGTCATCTCACGGTCACGGATAAGGGTGAGGGTATGAGGGTCGTTCACGTCCAGATCGTCGGTTGCGTTCATCCTGACTGCTGTCATGGCAAAGGCCTTGTAAAACGCAATGGCATCGGACGTATCCGTCTTCCCGCTTGCCGCAATCGCCCCGGGGATATCCCTGCCATACACAAGCGGGATGAGCAGGATGAATGCGCCAAAATGGGTATTTCCCCCTTTGTGGCAGTTGGTGTCGCGGACGGCGTGTCCAATAATTTCCCCGATCCTGCCTTCCCCGCGCTCTGCCTCCTCAAGCGCCTGCCGTGCAAAGATGGCAGACGCGAGGAAGTGCTCGAGGCGTGTTTCAGGATAGTCATGGCAGCGGTCAACGTTGCCTGGTTTCGGGTAAGCGGTCACCTCGAGCATCATGGCAAGCTGGGCCCGTTCGACAGGTCGCATCATTACACAGGTCATTGAAAAACACGGCTCATGATCGTTTCTGAGAGCTCGCGTTTCATGCGCATATAATCTTTCGGGCTGATACCCTGCTGCTTTAACGTCATACTCCGGAACATGCAGGGAGAGGAGTTCTTGCAGCAGAACGCAAGGCTGCCAAAACAGGTCTGGCTCCCGTGCTCGAGCGGTGTCCCACGGACAGCCTCCAGTTTCAACCGTATGTAATCGTCTCGTGGCATGCCGATGCGCGCAAGGGTCGGGATAAGCGGGCATTCCTTGACCGGCATGCAGCAGAACGCAAGTGCCCGTATATCACCGCCACGGCAGATCTGTTTTGGGGCATTATACCATCCTTCTTCATCAGCATAGCGGGTGATCGCGGCGTCCAGCCCGGCAAGGGTCCTCTCGTCAGACTGCCGGGCAAGCGAGACAAGGTCGGCCCCGTGCTGGAGCATCTCCTTCATGCGGTCAAAGCCCGTTATGGAATTGTTGGCGATGATGAGCAGGGGACAGCTGTTCCGGATCTGCCGGAGTTTTGCAGACCCGGCATCCATGAGATCGATATGCAGGATATCAGCGCCGGCTTTCCAGAGGACCGCGGCAAGTGCCCGGTCATCGTCTGCAACGCCGACGCGGATCTTTACGGAAACAGTGACTCCTTCCTCTTTCAGTGACCGGACTGCGCTGACAAGCCGGTCCGGATTTTTAAGGTAATATTCCCCGCACCCGGCCGCAACCATTGCCGGCTGCCTGCAGTGAGCATCAATCTCGTAGACTACCGTATCCCCCAGTGCCCGGGCAAGGGCACCGAATGATTCGGGGGAACTCCCGCGGAGGTTGATCCCGAGCACCACGTCGCTCTTCTCCATCAGGGCAATCTGGGTTTTGAGTTCCTGCACCGGGTCCTCGTACAGGAACTCTTTCCGGTCCCCCTGCGCAGCGAGGGACTTTGCAGCGGCCATGGTCAGCGCGTCTATGGAATACCCGCCGATGAACGCAAAACCGATGTGCATGGCACGATCGAGCACGTAAGAGGCATCAACGATCCCGGCCATTGATGCAATGCCGACCGGTGTCCTCACGATCCGGTCATTGATCAGGAGCCCGAAGCGTTCAAAAGCATGCATCATGAGTTCATATCCGTTGATCGTTTTCAGCCAAATTACTTTGCATTCAGGGTTTCGATCAGATAGCCATCCTTTGACGTGGCAAGGACAATACCGGAGCGGGCATCTTCAATGGCGATCCCCTTGTCAGCCACATAGTGCCCGATTACCATCGGCCACGGGATCAGAAACGTCTCGCCTGCCTTTCCCGGCCCCTTCCGGAACTCCACCGCGAGATAACCGATGCGCCCGGTCTTTGTAAGGAAATTTGAGATCGCGACAACCTGGTTGATCTTGTTCCCGTCCACAGGGAAATGCTGGGAGAAGGAGAGTTTCCTGCCAAGTATTGATTTGCATTCTATCAACAGGTAAGAGGAAGGATTGAGCGAATCAACGAACACATCTCCGTACTGGTTCGTGAACTTGTGCTGCCTGAGGCGGTAGGCAAACCCCTCGATATGGTGCGCCCTCGATATGGTGCGTTTTTAAAAAACGGTTCAGGCAACAGACGATTTCACGCTCGAAATCACTCATTGGTCAGTGGTGGACTGGCTGATTAAAAATAATGCTCTGGAGAATTCCTCTCCCAGCACATCTACCGGTTTATTCTTTTCCAGTGTTACGAATAAGGATCTCATTCCGATAAAAATTATTACGAGTATCACCTATTTTTCATACAGAGTGGAAGATGTATAGGGATCGGAATTGCCGAACCTTGTAAGGAACACCCTTAAACATAACATTGGAGTTACATACATGGGTACAAAGGGAATGTTACTCGTAGGGCACGGGAGCACGATGCCTTACAATCAGGAACTCGTGGAGAAGACTGCCGCATTTATCAAGGCAAAAAATGATGGTTATATCGTGAAATGCGGTTTCATGAACATGAACAAGCCGACTATCAAGGAATCGCTGGAGGCATTCCGGCACGAGCCGATCGAAGCGCTCGTGGTCGTCCCCCTGTTCCTTGCAAAAGGCGTTCACATTGAAAAAGACATTCCCGGCGAGATCGGTCTTGCGGAAGGAGCCAAGAAAGGCAGTTTTGTCCTGAACGGGAAATCAGTACCGCTTCTGTACGCTGACCCAATCGGGAGCGATCCGCTGCTTGCCGAACTGATGATCAAGAACGCGGACAAAGCTCTTTCACTTCTCTAAAATTCTTTTTCTATGCATGTCCTGGTACTGGATACGATCCACGGCGGAAAAGAGATCGGTGCGGCCTATGGGGAGGCACGCCATTCTGTTGATGTCGTGGATGTCTATCATGGTACCACACCGGATGAACTGCGCGAGGCACAGCACCGGCACTATGACCTTGTCGTTGCACCAGTTCACCTGGACCCGGACCACCCGCTCCTCGCCCGCCGCACGGTCCCGGTCATCACCCACCACGAGGCTGTACGCCATCTTCTCGGGGAGCACCTGCCCCACCCGATGATCGAGATCACCGGGGCACTGGGGAAGACCACCACCGCACACGCGCTTGCCCATATCCTTCCCGGGAAAGGCGTCCTGCATACTTCCACGGGGACATACACGTATCCGGAAAAACACCTGCTCTGGAAAAAAAGCATTACCCCGGCCTCTGAGATTGGCGCGGCCCGGTATGCCAGGCAGGTGCCGGGATGGCTCGTTGCCGAGATCTCGCTCGGCGTAACAGGTGCGGGCGACCTTTCCATCATCACGTCGCCGGACACCTACACGTTTGCCAGCGGAAAGAAAAGTGCGATCCAGGAGAAGACCGCTTCGATCAAACATGCGAAGCGCGTGCTGGTTGCAGAAGGCGTGTTCTCTGACCAGAAAAAGGTCGTCCATGTAGAGGATGTTGCCCGGTGCGACGGCATGAAATGCACTGTTGAAATGGAAGGGATAAAATTTGTCCTGACCAACTCCCTCTTCCTCCTCCCGCCCTACCGCGCCCCGCTTATGCTCGCAGCCGCTGCTGCCATGATCCTGCAGGTAAACCCGACCCCGCTTGACCATTTCACCGCACTTCCGGGCCGCATGTCCTTAAGTCATGTTAAGAATCTCAGTATCATCGATAATGCCAACAGCGGCACGAACGTGACCACAACCCTGTGCGCTGCCCGGTATGCCCGGCACTGTGCCCGGACTGGCGACCTTACGCTGGTCATCGGGCAGGTGGAGGGAGATGGGGCAGTCTGCGAAGGCTTCTCCTTCGACCAGATCGTCAATGCGATCGATATGGTCCAGCCCAGCCATATAGTCTGGGTCGGCAGGTTTCCCGACCCGTGCACCGGCCGATATGCGTCACTCAAAGGAAAGGTTGACGCGATCTGTACGAGCCTTGAAGAAGGCCGGGATACTGCGGTCCGGATCACGCAGAAAGGCTCGATCGTCCTGTCAGTGAAAACCTGGAGATAACTGATCACCATGAAGTATATGCACCCACGTCCCAGTTCGATTGTTGCTGCCCTCTACACCGCCCGTGACCTGAACGTTGATGTTGCCATCCTCCACGGCCCGTCCGGCTGCTCCTTCAAGCATGCCCGGCTGCTCGAGGAGGACGGGATGCGGGTACTCACGACGTCGCTTGCCGACAACGAATTCATCTTCGGAGGGCAGAAGCCGCTCGAGGATGTACTTCGGTACGCCGAGGACAAATTTTCACCGCACCGCATGGCAGTTATCGGTACATGCGTTGCAATGATCATTGGCGAGGATCTCCAGTCCGCCATTGACGGTTCCGGGATCACGACACCTACAATCGCTGTCGACATCCATGCCGGGTATATCGAGAATATCGCCGGGGTGCTCTCAACGCTTGAAGCTGCGGAGCAGGCCGGTTGGATCACGCTTGCGGAACTCGAGCGCCAGCGGTTCATGATGGGCAAGGCCACTGAGGTAGAACGCCTGCGGGGCGCTGCCTGCCAGTCCTATATTGAGCCGTCGCGGGGCGACCTCAAGCACAAGGCCGCAGAACGGCTGCTCGAGATTGCCCGGAGCGGGAAGCGGGGCGTGGCCATCCTGAACGCGAAGAAGGAGACCGCGTATATGTTTGCTGATGAACTGATCGCGCTACACGATGTGTGCCCGGAGGCAGACATCATGTATATTGCCAACCTCGACCAGCGCGGGCTTCCCAAGACGCGGGCAGATGCAGAGATAATACTTGGGGAAATGACGGCAAAAGGAATCAGGCCGGAACTGTTCGGGGCTCTGGACGAGTACGGCGCGAACGGCGACGCGCTCGGGAAACGGATCCTTGAGATAGCTCCCGCCTTTGCCCTGATCGCCGGTGTCCCGCACGCGATCCCGCCGGAGTACACGCAGGGAGTTGAGTGTTTCTCCATTACGAACGGGCCCCGGCAGGTCGCCCCGCTCCATGCTCTCGGCCACGAGCACGTGATGGTGGAGATTGATCTGCACCCGAAGACGCTCGGGGTCAGGAATATTGTCGAGAGCGAGTTCGGGGCCGTGCTCCGGAGCCTGGTATGAGGCAGATTCTTATCACCGGTGATCGGTCGGGCAGCGGCAAGACCAGCATCACGCTCGCACTTGCGGCCCTCCTTGCACAATCGTACCGTGTCCAGACCTTCAAGGTGGGCATGGACTACATCGACCCATCCTACCTGTCGGCAGTCTCCGGCCGCCCCTGCCGGAACCTTGACAGCTTCACACATTCGGATGCGCAGATCCGGGATATTTTTGAATACGGGTGCCGCGGGGCTGATATGGCTCTTGTCGAAGGTGTCCGCGGGCTGTACGAAGGGGCGGAGGCGCTGAACGACACCGGGAGTACTGCAGCAATAGCAAAGAAGCTCGACCTGCCGGTAATTCTCGTGGTGTCGGCCCAGAGCATCACCCGGAGTTCTGCGGCGATTGTCAAAGGTTTCCAGGCTTTCGACCCGGATATCCGGATAGCCGGTGTCATACTTAACAATACCCGGGGAGGGTCCCACAGGGCTAAGGCAACAACTGCCATCGAGCATTATTGCGGTGTGCCGGTTATCGGGGCTATCCCCCGCATGGAGGAGATGCAGCTTGCCATGCGCCATCTCGGGCTTGTGCCCTACCGGGAAGGAACCGGGCGGGGTGATTTTGATACCCGCATAGCTACCATCACGAAGATGATCAGGCAGTATGTTGACCTTGACCGGTTTGTCTCCCTCATGAAAGAGAGCGACATGCCCCTTGAGCGGTCTCCTGCCTTTGACCCATCACCAGCGCGGGACGTGAAGATCGGTATTGCACTTGACGAGGCATTCAATTTTTATTATGCCGATCTGTTCGACATACTGCATGCCCTTGGGGCGGACTATGTCCCCTTTAGCCCGGTTCACGACCGGCTACCGGAAGCAGACGGGTATATCATCGGGGGCGGTTACCCGGAGCTCTTTGTCCGCGAACTGGAGGCAAACGACCGCATGCGTGAAGCGCTCAGAGAAACATCGCAAAATGGTATCCCGGTGTACGCGGAATGCGGCGGGCTGATGTACCTGACGGAACGCATTATGCTGAAAAAAGGCTGGCAGGGATCCGCGGCCGACCAGTCCTATGATATGTGCGGGCTCTTTACCGGGGAGACCCGAATGCCGGCGCGTCGCGTGGTCAGCTATGTTGAAGGAACCTCTGATACGGGTTCACCGTTGGGCAAAGCATCATTCCGGGGCCACGAGTTTCATTACTCGGACGTGGTGCTGGACCGGGATACGCGGTTTGCCTACCGGCTCTCCCGGGGTGTCGGCATCCGCGACAACTATGATGGTGCGGTAGTCAGCAACACGCAGGGCAGTTACACCCACCTGCATCCGGTCGCGAGCATGGGGATGTTACGGCATTTTGTCGGGCTCTGCCAAACCAGGTACTGAAGAATTCATGCAGGTACCTATCCGTTCAGATCTTCTGTCCGGGTCATTCCATGGTTTACTGCATTGTCCTGCAGGAACATGGTGCATCATCACACCTGGTCGGGTTAGAGAAAAAGCTACAAGAGCCACTACATCGCATCATTACGTATGATCATTTATATTGATGGAAAGTATCTCCCGGAAGACCAGGCAAAAATTTCTGTTTTTGATCACGGATTCCTCTATGGCGATGGCGTGTTTGAAGGCATCCGTGCCTACAACGGGAAAGTCTTCCGCCTCAAGGAGCACCTGGACCGGATGTATGATTCGGCAAAGACGATCGATCTTGCCCCCCCGCTGACGAAGGATGAGATGGCGGAGGTCATCTGCGAAGTCCTGCGGAAGAACAAGCTTGACAATGCCTACATCCGCCCGATCTTCAGCCGCGGTTTCGGCGATCTTGGTCTTGACCCACGCAAGTGCCCGAAGCCCTCTGTTGTTGTTATTGCCGTGACGTGGTGTGCGATGT